>QIKG01000009.1 GCA_003232965.1 Oceanospirillales bacterium | reverse complement strand
AAGGCTGGATAAGTTTGAATGCTAGGTCGCAGGTTTGATCGAATTCCCGCCATAAGCTGGCAGGTGCGTGAAAATATTTATCACCGGGCAGCTGTTCACTGGCTTCCAGTTGTTTCCATTTTTTTCGTGCGTCAGAAATGCTGTTTTTCACAGCATCCGGGTGCAGGTCAACGGTGGATATTGATTGTAGTTGAGCAATCATTTCACTGCGAATTTTGTTATTCGCCCAGTGCTGATAATCGCGTAATGCTTTGACTTTTCCATGCAATCTTGACTGCCGACCTTCAAGCGCCGACAGCGCAGATTTAGCCATGCGGTTTTTACGCAGAGAGGAAGAAAGCTGTTTGCGAATAGACTGCAATTGCTTAACGGCTTGTTTGAGTTCCACTGCTTCAATGCTGGTGGCTAATGCATCTTGCTCGTTGCGAATATTATTAACCGTAAGCTCGGTCTCCGCTTGTTGTTTTGCACGTGCTTCGGCGCGTGCTTCTATGCGGGCTTTATCGCGTTTTTCCTGTTCCTTTTTCTGTTTGATGCTGGGATCTACGGTTTTAGCTGGCGCTGCAGTAATCGGTTCTGGTGTTGGGTTTTGGGTTTTTTCTTCGGTTTTAGTCTCATCGGTGGCGATTGCTGCTGGCGTGACTCTGATGGCGCTACCGTCAGCTGTGGAGGTGATGGTACTTAACAAGGTTTTATAACGCTGTTGTAGTTTTGCAGTGGCGGGTATTTTTAGTTGTTGCCATTGAGTCTGCAACGCAGAGGGTTCGGGATGGATGCCGCTACCAGCAGCCTTGAGCATTTCTTCCAATTGCTGACAAATTTCTTCTGCTTGATGATTAGCGGTTTCTGCCGGGTTGCGCGCGCTAGAATCAAATAATCGTTGTTGAATAACTTGATGCAGTTTTTTATCCCGGGTACGCATTGCTTTCGCCACTCGCTCGAGGGTAGATGTCTGCTCGATCCGGCTGACGGCGACTTGCCTGATGTTGGCAGCGCTTTCACTAATGGCTATATCGCCTAACAAGCCATTGGCGCTGATTTGCTCAATAGCGGCCAGGCGTACCTCTGGGCTGGTGGCTTTTTTCGCGAGTGTTTCGATTGCTTTCGGATTGGCGTTGCTAGACAAGTAGTTTGTGACCAGCGATTTATCGATGCTAAGAATACGCAAACCCTTGAGGATGTGTTGGCTCAACTGGCTTTTGAATTTCTCAAAAAACTGGCGTTGTTCCTGTTCTTCGTTGGTGACTGTAGCTGGCAATGAATTTAATCTTTCGAGCATAAATTCAAAGCGTTTCACCGGGTCAGGTGCTTTGTTGCTGGTCAAGCGTTTGAGTGCTGCCAGACGGACCTGATAATCAGGGTCCGAACTGATGATGCCGGGTAGGGCATTCCATAAGCCCTGATCGTTATCTTTGTTTACGCTTTGTAGGCCAAGTTTACGGGATTCCCAATTGGGTTTGAATATCTTTGCTTTCCAGCTCATTTTTATTATCCGGATTTATTCAGTATTGGTTTTAAAAGGCAATTTCGTGTAATTATAGTGTATTCGCGTGGACATAAATGCCCACCCTGCCATTAACGCAGGCATTTATGCCCACGCGCCAAGCCATTCCATTTTCGTAGGGTGGGCATTTATGCCCACGCGTTAAGCAAGCTTTCTAAGGCAGCGCTCCAACTCACCTCACTAAGCTGCAAAGAAGCATCCTCAATGGTTAATAATTTACGCATATTAGCAGCCAGAATTTCCGTACTTAAAGGATTCCTAACCCCCGCATAACCATGCAGATACCAGTCTATATGTTTTCTCGCAATGCGTACGCCATTATTTGGGCCATAAAATTCATGCAGTGCCTGAATGTGACCCAGCATTACCCGGCTGAATGTTTCACTGTCCGGTGGTGGCAAGTATTCTCCAGTAGCGAGATAGTGATGAATTTGTTGAAATATCCAGGGGTTGCCATGGGCAGCCCGACCAATCAGTAAGCCGTCTGCGCCGGTTTCTTCCAACACCATTTTGGCTTTTTCTGGCGTGGTGATATCGCCGTTCGCCAGCACCGGAATGCTGACGGCTTTTTTTACCTGCCGGATGCTGTTGTACTCCGCATTACCCTTATACTTTTGTGCCCGACTGCGGCCATGAATTGCCAGCGCCTGGATTCCACAGTGATCGGCAATTGTAGCAATTTCAATCGCATTATTATGCGTTTCACTCAGGCCGGTACGAATTTTAAGGGTAACGGGTATCTCAACGGCATTGACCACCGCAGTAAGAATTTTTTCCACCAGTCCGGGGTCAGCAAGCAGGGCAGAGCCAGCCATTTTTTTACACACTTTTTTAGCCGGACAACCCATGTTGATATCAATAATTTGGGCGCCGATATCGAGGTTATAACGGGCGGCATCGGCCATTACTTCAGGGTCTGTGCCTACAATTTGAACAGCGATAGGTTCGGATTCGCCCGTGTGGTCGGAACGCCATTGACTCTTTCTGGTATGCCTCAACTCTGGGTTTGAGGTTACCATTTCTGAAACGGTGTAAGCCGCACCTAATTTATGGCAAAGCTGCCGGAAAGGACGGTCGGTTACCCCGGCCATAGGCGCTAGACCTACAAGACCAGACCATTTCCAGGGACCTATCTGCATCAAGTCGCCTTAGCTGAGGGCACTGAAGATTTGATAGCCGGCAATCCAAGTACCGAGGCCGGAACCTAAGTTGGCAAAGAAAAACACCAGCAAAATTCGGGTGGCGGGGTTTCTAAACCAACCTTTTATTGAGGTAACATCATCGCGTAATTTTTCGAACTCTTCTACCTTAGGTTTATAAATCCAGGTTTCGACCAGCCCGGTTACCATGCCTGCACCTACGGCCGGGTTTAAAGAGGTTATCGGGGCGGCAATAAATGCACTAAGAATGGTCAGTGGGTGACCGCGGGCGATAGCAGTTCCCAAGGCCGAAAATGTGCCATTAATAATCACCCACAGGCCGATCAATTTCCAACCCAGTTCAGGTTCGCGGGAAAACCCAATGGCGAAGCCGGTAATGACCAAGCCGGTAATCAACCAGGGAATCATTTTTGGCCATTTCGCCG
>QIKG01000099.1 GCA_003232965.1 Oceanospirillales bacterium | reverse complement strand
AAGTTTTTATCGGTGGCATAGTGTTTCTCAATAGATATAATAATAGCTATATAAAACAATTATGTAGAGAATATTAGGGTAGAGATTTAAGCGACTCAAGACACAAAAAAATATTCATATTTTGAATCGAGATTAACAAGCGAAGTTCTTAAATGACTAAACGAGCAACGAAAAACACCCTGTTATTAGGCAACCGTTCTTTTGTTATACAAGTCTATAAATCACTCATCTGCTTACACATCTTCTAGTGAAAGGTGGGCAAATTTACAGTTAGTAAGCGCATGGCCAGTTTCATTGGCGATTAGCTGTATACGCCGATGTAACCCGTCTTTCTCAATCTGCTTCAAATCATTTATCTGTAGCAGTACCTTTGTAGCACACCCCCAGCGCGCCCCAGCGAACAGCCACATCCTCATTTGTCCAAGATTGGTAAAAACCAGCCTGCAATTTGGATAGTTCGTGCACAATTACTGGTTATTTATACCAAAGCTTGGAATTTATTCGGATTTTACCGTGGGTTTTGGATTTGTTTCTGATTTGCCGTTTTTAAGAGGTGCATGTCCTGTATCTCGTCCTGTATCTCGAGATTCGACGCTGTCTTTGTTATTACCATTGCAGACCATTCACGCCGCCCTTAAGGCTGCTGGTAGGTACTAACTCCGGCGCATTGGGTTGTTAGGATGATCACCCCAGAGCAAGAGGACGCAAGAGGACGCAAGAGGACGGACACCCACATTCCTTGTTATACTGACACCCCAATACACAGCGTTGAAGTTACTAAATTGAAAATTACTAAATTGAAAATTACTTACTACTGATCTCTATGAGCTTGGGCGCAACTGAACCAGAGAAGACAGAGCCAGCGGAAGGAACATGGCGAATCGTGAATTACTGGTCAGAATGGTGTGCCCCATGCCGCAAAGAAATCCCGATGTTCAACAAACTTAACCAGCAACTGTCAGCTAGCAATGTGACAATTGTTGGTGTTAACTTTGATGAAGATTCCAGAGATGAAACCCTTAGAATTGCCGATAAAATGGGCGTAGATTTCCCCACACTGACGATGGAAGAGGTCAAGCTCCTGGGCTTAAAGGCGCCAAATGTATTGCCAACGACCTATATTCTGTCGCCAGATAATGAAGTGGTTGCGAAATTGCTCGGCGAACAAAGTGCAGAGGATATGTTGAAGCAACTGGCCCTGCTGAACCTGCCGGTCAAGACAAATCAGGCTTCAAGCAAACCAACAGGCAATTGATCCTTATGAAGAGCTTAATAAGTACTGGGCCCATGAAACTAATGTTCGCATTTTGTATCGGCCTGTCGATGCAAGTTACAACTCTGTTTGCCGGTCAAACCGAGGTTGAATTAATAACATCACCTGCAACTGCAAACAGCAGCCTGTCAAGAGTTGTGGCAGATCGCAAAGGCCGGTTGTATTTGTCATGGGTAAGCGAGGATGGCCCGATGCTAAGCCTGAATTATTCGAGGCTGGACAAAGGTAACTGGAGCTCGCCTGAGGTGATAAGCACAGGTGATGACTGGTTTAAAAACTGGGCAGACTTTCCATTTCTATCCGTAAACGGGGACAACATGACAGCCCTCTGGTTGCGAATAAGCGCAGAAGGCGCTTATGACTACGATGTTGAAGCTTCCTTTTACAACACCAAAGATCAGCGCTGGGGTAAGGCCATAAAAATACACAAGGATGGAATAAATGCTGAGCATGGCTTTGTTTCTATGCTACCAATGAACGACGGCCATACCTTTATTACATGGTTGGATGGGCGTGAAACACGCGGTGGTAATCAGGCTGCAGACGAATCAAATGGCAAGCAAGATGTTCCTGGCGCAATGACCATACGAGCCGGGGTGTTTAGCAAGGAAGGAGATACCATCGAGGAGTGGGTACTGGATGGAAGTGTTTGTGATTGTTGTCAAACCAGCTCTGCAATGTCTTCCCTTGGTCCGCTTGTGGTATACCGTGATCGTACTGAAGATGAAATTCGGGATATTTACATTACACGATATATTGACGGGGCCTGGACTGCACCCGCAGCCATTCACAATGATGACTGGAAAATCGCAGGTTGCCCGGTCAATGGCCCTTCAATAGCGGCGAACGGCAGCCAGGTGGCTGTGGCCTGGTTTACCGCCGTGAATGATATACCTCGGGTTAAGCTGGCAATATCAACTGATGATGGTGCCAGCTTTTCTGCACCGGCCATGGTTGCAGACCAAAACACCGTTGGCAGAGGTGCAACCATTCTGGAATCAGGTATTATTGCTGTGAGTTGGGTGAGTGACGCTACAGACAACGCCAAACTCATGTTGTCATTCTATAGCCCAGAAGGAACATTGTTGGAACACACCGAGGTCGCACAAAGCAATGCATCACGCCGCAGTGGTTTTCCGATCATTGAAAGTGTCGGTAATGATGTTTATGTAACATGGACGGATATTGAAAAACACAACCAGGTGAAAGTCGCCAGAGTCCGCTATGCTGCAGACTCAAAAAATTCAGGATCAAAACATTCAGGATCAAAATAGAAAACCAAACATTGAACCGATGGCACGGCTTTTGCTAACTCATTAATAATTGCGGTCAGAAAGAAGTCTGCACATTATCGACGGTTCCCACTGCCATCAGCCCGGGTTAGAAGTAGATGCCTGTTCTGTAAGTTCGTCAATAAACAGACCAGCTTGCTGGGATTTGGTCAGGAAGCTGAATCTATCCCCTATAGTCTGGCTGACTACCTGAAGCTGGTCGATTACACGGGGCGTGCAGTGCTGGAAAACAAAAGCGGGTATATACCAGCAGAATTAGAACCCATCTTGCTATGCCTTAACCTGGATAGTGGCAGCTGGCTAAAGGAAATACAGCAGTTTTCCAGTAAAGGCGTTACCGCCATTGGTACGGTTAGTCAGCTCAAGAAATCCTGCCAGAGCGTGGGTAAGAAATGGGGTGTTGGGCATATTCTTAGCCCGGTACTGGAATAAGCTCAAGTTCGATTAGAAACTTAGCAACCTAGGGTTGAAGTTTTTGGCTGTGTGGCTTTTGGGGAATTGATAGATTCCTGATGATTTACCGCTTGAATTCAGAAAGCCCTCCCTATAATCACCATTCACAAGAGCCAGAATGATAAATTCATACCGAATTTTCTTGATTGGTGCTTTTGTGGTTCTCTAACAGGCGACTGTCCTTTGTATTTTTCAGGGACATCCTCCACTGCGACAGGCTATTGTAGATTTCCATAATCAGCTTGAAGCTAAGAACTGGCAGGCAGATGAGATTATCGTGGGTG
>QIKG01000280.1 GCA_003232965.1 Oceanospirillales bacterium | reverse complement strand
CTGGCAAAGTTCAGCAAAATATAAAGCCGTTATTGGTGTTTGTTCCGCAGGTTTGAGCACCACCGTATTACCAGCAGCCAAGGCCGGTGCAATTTTCCACGCCAGCATCAAAAAGGGGAAGTTCCAGGGGATAATTTGACCAACCACACCCAAGGGTTCATAGTCGCCAAGTTCTTCATCGCGTAGTTGTGCCCAGCCGGCATGGTAATAAAAGTGTCGGGCCACCAGTGGAATATCCACATCTCGGCTTTCGCGAATAGGTTTGCCGTTGTCCAGGGTTTCAAGCACTGCCAGCGTGCGCGAGTGCTTTTGCACCAACCTTGCCAGTGCATATAAATAGCGGGCGCGTTGATGACAGCTAAGTTTGCGCCATTCCGGGCCGGCTTTTTCAGCCGCTGTAACCGCTTTATTTACATCCGCGCGAGTGGCCTGACTAATGCGCGCCAACACTTTACCGTTAGCTGGGTTAATGCTGTCAAAAGCCTTGCCTCTGGCTTTGGCCCATTTGCCGTCGATAAACAAATCAAATTTATGTTGATTATCCTTGAGCCAGGCAGCGGCGTGGTCTTTGCTTTCCGGTGCCGGGCCATAGTCCAGGGATTGAAAAATTTCACTAACGGTAGGTTGCATATTCATTACTCTTAACGGTTTCTTGTTTGATTTAAACGAGCGGCTGATGTGCATAGGCGGCATAGCGGCCGGTGGCACAATGTTCAAGCTGTCGCTCAATATCGGTGAGTAGGCTGGAAGCCCCGAAGCGGAATAAATCGGGCTGTATCCAATCATTTCCCAGTTCTTCTTTCATCATCAGCAGGTATTGAATGGCGGTTTTGGCTGCCGATATTCCCCCGGCTGGCTTATAACCGATTTTATAACCGGTCATTTCATAATAAGTGCGAATCATGCGCACCATGGTGAGTGATACCGGCAGGGTGGCATTGACACTTTCCTTGCCGGTTGATGTTTTAATAAAATCGGCACCGGCCATCATCGCCAACATGGAAGCGCGGGCGACATTATTGAGGGTGCCAAGCTCTCCGGTACCGAGGATGACTTTTAAATGTGCCTCACCACAGGCCGCTCTGGCTTTACTGATTTGGTTATAAAGTGTTTCCCATTCTTCATTCAGCACCAGATTGCGTTCAATTACAATATCAATTTCTTCTGCACCGGCCTTTACCGAGGCTTTAATTTCGCTAAGCCGGGTTGAAAACGGTGACAGGCCGGCAGGAAAGCCAGTAGATACAGCGGCCACTGTGGAATACCGCTGCCTTTTAAGGCGGCCACTGCGGTTTTTATAAAGTGATGATAAACACACACGGCTCCAGGTTTAATTCTCAAGTTCTGAGCGCCCAGTGCCGTGAGTACATCAGTGCGAACCGGTTGGCGAGCCTTGGCACACAAACGGCGCACGCGGCCATCGGTATCATCGCCGGCCAGTGTGGTCAGGTCTATGCAGGTCACGGCTCGCAGTAACCAGGCCGCCTGCCATTGTTTTTTAACCGAACGCCTGCCGGCAAGGCTGGCAGCACGAGTTTCTACCGCGCTACGATTGACACTATGGCGTAGGACCTCATCCAAATCCAATGGTATACCAGGGTTTCGGCTGTGGCTAAGCTGGACGACTTTATGATTTTTAGCGTTCATTAAACTGCCTCAAGAAAGCGCGTAAAAGGGTTTCAAATGGGTCTGCGGATGTAGCCGCAGCTTGTTGAGTTTGGGCATGCGATAAGCTCATATCGGAAAGCCCGGCACCTGCATTAGTAATGTTTGAAATGGCGACCGCCTTCATGCCGAGAAAGCGCGCCAGAATAACTTCGGCTACTGTTGACATACCCACGGCATCTGCACCCAAAAGATGTGCCATGCGTACTTCTGCCGGGCTTTCAAAGCTGGGGCCAGCAAACCAAGCATAAACCCCTTCCTGCAGGTCTATTTCCGCACTTGCGGCACCGCGCTTAACGGCATCCCGCAGGCCGGGGTCATAGGCATTTGTCATATCCACAAAGCGCTGGTTACTGTCTTCCCCCTGCAACGGGTTGGCACCGGAAAGGTTAAGGTGGTCGCTTATCAGCATGAATTTACCCGGAGTGATCCCCAGATGCGCTGAACCGGCTGAATTGGTGGCCAGTAAAGTATTGGCACCTAATGCTTTGAGGGTTTCCAGCGGCAGGCGCATGGCATCGGCCTGGCCGTGTTCATAATAGTGAGAGCGACCGCCGAGTACCGCTACTCTTACACCCTCAATTGAACCAATAATAAGTTCCGGACTGTGGCCTTCTACGCCAGGTTGTGGAAAACCCGGAAGTTCTGAATAGGGAAATTTAACCGGGTCTTCGACTGCTGCAATAAAACCGGCTAGGCCGGAACCCAGAATCAGGCCGATTTCAACGCTTTGCTCACCACAGCGTTGGCGAATTTGTTTAGCTAATTGTTCCGCGCTCATTCTGAATCCTCTAAATGTTGACGGTCGAATGAATAGGGCAGCAAGTCTTTAAGTAGAAACTTTTGCAGCAAGCCCTCAGGAGCGCAGACAAAAATCGGAGTTTCCGGTGTGGCAAATTCATTGATTTTTTGTCGGCAGCCACCACAGGGCGGAACATTTTTGCCACTGTAACTGACGATACAAATTTGCTGTATTTGGGTATAGCCTGCGGTCACCATGGCAGCGATGGCAGCGGCTTCAGCACAGGCGGCATTTTCAACATTGCAGCCACTGTAAATGTTTCCATCTGCGTCAAGCACAGCCGCACCAACCTGAAAGTTGGAATAAGGTGCATGGGCGTTTTTCATTGCCGCTAAGGCGGCTGTTAATAATTTATTGTGCATATCAGTTGTTTGTGTCAATTTATGCGCTGGTACATTTTTGTGAGAATAGGGTATCTTGGTTTAATCGCTTATTTTCCTATGAGCTGATTATATGTAGCTGATAGGTGTTCATCTATGATTATATGTTGTGATGCGGCTTATTGTCGGTCTATAAACGATCTTGTTTTTCAGCGTCAATATCAGGGATGGCCGATATGGCATCTTTAAAACTGGGTTCATCGGTTCTTTTTGCACGAACCTCAAGGTAATCAAGAGTCGCAAAGGCGGATACTTTTTCAACTGCCGCACTGGCAATAAACTGGTTAATTGAAATCCCTTCTGCTTTGGCAAACTCCCTGATTTTTTCATGTAAAGAGTCAGGCAGCCTTAAACTTAGTGTGCTCATTTTATATTTCTCCAATCAGCTGTAAAAAATCTTTAGGTGTCATTGCCTTAAGACCGAATGTATCAATACCAATAAAATCTTTTACATTGTATGTGATTATGTATTTGCTGCGGGATTCAATCGCAAGCTCTAAAACAAAGTCATCTTTGGGATCTTTTAAAAAAGGCCGCCAGAGAAAATAGATCTGACAGGGTTTCGACCATTTACACAGCATGTCAATGACAGTATCAATTTGTGTATCTGATAGCAGTAAATTCATAGAAGATCTTTTTGCTACACTTTCGTATTCAAAAACCAAAGCAGTAGATATATGCTGCTGAAATTTAGTTCTGGGTGTTTTATACAAAAGTTTAAACGATGCCCCATTTCTGGATTTCAGCGAACTGATAAAAACATTGGTATCTACAACTATATTTATCACTATGGTATTATATGCGATACCATCG
>QIKG01000061.1 GCA_003232965.1 Oceanospirillales bacterium | reverse complement strand
TAAAAGCTGTTCACTGCCGCACAGGCAGCTTAGAAAGATCAGGTCACAGGGGGGAAGTTCCTTCAGCAACGACCCTATTTCCGACTACAAAGGTGTGTAGCATTTGAAATGACCTGTCATTCCAGCCTGTTACTTCCATTTTAACCTCGTACTTTTGAAATGTTTTTAAAGCTTTTTTATATTTCATCGTATGTTCGGAGATCACGGGCATCCATTTTTCATTGATCATCGTTTTGATCATCGTTTTAGACAATCCAGATCGGATGAACATATCAACTCGAGTTAAATCACATATTGTTAAATACCGCCCATTGTTCATGTGTAGGTTAATATCAATATCATTTGGGAGGACTCTTAAAATCAATGAGTTTGTTGGCTTTTCGACCGGAAGTCTTGGTTTGAAAAATGATGCTACTAATACAGCAATCAACCTGAATATGAGATTCATAATAAATTCCTAGTTCTTGTTTTACAGCTAAGGTTATTCAAAAGAGAAAGCGCAAGTGAAGAGCAAGCACTGCTTTTAGGTTTCCGAATAAAATAGCCTTGCTATGTGTTTTGATGAGCTTAATTGCACCCGTGTTCCGGAACCAAGTTAACAACTATGGATCTGATATTGATATGTATATTATTCTAGCGCTCGTCGCACATCATCATTATTAAATAAATGCTTTACTTGTTTTCTGAATTCTGCAGTAATTACGACTGAGTTTGACTCTTCGCCTAATTGAGCATTGCCAATGCTCTCGATAAACTGAACAGAACTTTCCGCAAGGAGTTTTGATTAACTAAATTCACATGCATTGTAATTGTAGAATACAAATCAGATTTCCAGTCTTTTACATCAAGGATTACGACACGATTTGCATCTTGACGCCTGGCAAGTAAAACAAGCTTCTTTTTCTGCAATGTTCTGGGCAATTGCCATTGAATGGCAGTTTTATCTGTTATTTCCACTATTGCTTGGGTTGTTGAACCGTTACGGTATAGCAGTTTTACTGGTTTTAATTGCCCTGATGATTTTAATTCGTTTGGGTTTGTTAATTCAGGGTCACGACTTGCAACTGCTGGCTTATATGACTATCTGGGGGCGCTTGGATCAGTTTTTAATAGGTATGCTGGTAGCTGTTTTCTATAAAACCCGATTCCAAGCCAGTCCCGGTTGGGATCGAATGCTGCTAGTTTCTGTGGTATTACTGGCGGGCAGTCTTACCGTCTATAACCAACTCGGTGGTTGGATATCTAATGGTGGCTGGAAGTTTATCTGGCCGACTTGGGAAGGCTTGGTATGGGGTCTATTGATTATCAGTTATTGTTCTGCTGCTAGGCACCTGCCGCAGTTATTTTCCAAAGCTATGGTGAGCATTGGCACCATCAGTTACTCCATCTATTTAATCCACTATTTAGTTATCAATGAGCTGATAAGTCGCCAATGGTTGTTGCAAATCAGCCCTGCCCCCATGTGGAATGCGATGGCCAACACTTTGTTGATTGCTACCCATCACACTTTTAATTTCGGCTATTACTTATCACTTAATAGAAAAACCTTTTCTTAGCCGCCGTGGAAAATATCGTAGTCAGTAAGTTTTGCGGAAAGAGCACTAAATATCAAACAGATAACTGTATTTAATGATCAGTTCACGACCCGTTGGCGGTGAGCCGTCTGCTCGTTCATCAATTTCGTTATAAACCAGGTAAAAACCCGTGTTGGCAGTGCGTAACCAGGAAAAACGCAGGTTAGTGCCAAATACTTCACTGTCATCATTGTATTGCACCAATGCTTGCAGCAGAATTTTCGAGGTGAATGAATAAGACAGCCGGAGTTGACTCAGGAGCACCGAAAACTCTCCACCGGGCAAGTCAAAGTCATTGTAGTTTAGCGAAAGGCTTGAGTTAAACTTATCGCCGATACGATAATCAATACCGGTCGATAGACTCAAGCGATCGCCACCAAACCTGCCACCAATGGTGGTACGGGCGTTGAAAGACAAGGGCTTAGAACGGTCGGTATTGAAATAAAGCTGAACTTCGGAGTGTTTATATGTACCTGCCTCAACCGTAATCCCATCAACGATATCAAAGGCTTGTTGAATACCATCATGGGTTAAGTTGAACCCGGTATTTACTTGAAAACCATTGACCCATTCCCAGTGGACATCGGTATGCAAAAAACCGGTTTCCTGAAATCCGTCGAAGTCCCAATAGCCCTGATAGCTGGCATGTGGTCTTATTTCAAGCAAGCCCAAAAAGTCTTCCGGTCGAATCCGGCGCATAATAAAACCCGAGTATTTACGATAATCCGAGCGGCTTAAAAAGCCGACTTCTGGATTAAAGTCTTCAGCAACCACACTGTGTTCTAGGCTATAGGACCACTCGGCAGAATCATAGTTACCTTTGAGTGAATAGGCATAATCATTACCCGTTAATCCGGGGGTATCTGTGAGTGCGGCCCAGGCCTGTATCACACCGTTTTCGCCGATGCCTAAACGCCCGTCCAAACCATATGTTGTGTTGTTGTCATCGGCTGAGGAAATCTGACCGGAACCATCACCATTACGATTAATGAAAATAGCACCGATGGAAGAACGGTTCGCCAGCTCTTGATTCACCCGGGCAACGGCAAACTGATTTCCAGGGGCAATATTTTCTACACTTTCAGCACCCATATATAAAAACCCGACATTGGTGTTGTTTCCCACCTTTCCCGATAGCCGCAGGCCACCCTCGATGGGTATAAGCTCGCCGGCACCACCAATTCCGATACGGCGACTGAAAAACAGTTCCACTTCGCGATTATTGCCGACTTTAAACTGCCCAGCATTCTCCAAGAAAAAAGGTCTTTTTTCCGGAAAGAACAAATTAAATCGGTCAAGATTGACTTGCTGCTCATCAGCTTCTACTTGAGCAAAATCCGTATTATAAGTCGCATCAAGGGTTAGACTTGGGGTGATGGAATACTTGAGGTCGAAACCGAATTCCATATCAGAATCGCTACCCGGAACTTCACCGCCACGACGGGTTTTTGCCAACACATATGGCGTTATATTCAGGTTTCGCTGATCAGGTGGCATAACCCCCTCAAGACTACCGGCTTCAGATACCCGGGTGATGCTGCGCTGCCGGGACAACGGCGCCCAGAATGCAACTTCATTGTTGCGGCGAATACTGCGTTGAAAATTAATCCCCCACTTCTGCTTCACACCTTTGCCATAGCGCAGTGATTTAAACGGAATTTTCATTTCCGCACTCCAACCAATATC
>QIKG01000058.1 GCA_003232965.1 Oceanospirillales bacterium | reverse complement strand
CTACCGTCTATTTTTTAACTATCTCTTGTTTAGTACAAGGCACAAGGGCTGAGCCTTTCTTTCGGTCAATAGTACGCTTATCAAACACCACTATTTGCGAATATCACGATAAAAATTTTCATGCGACCTCGAATATTTATTAGTTTGAAGCAGCGCTCTCATGATCATACAGGGCATCAATAATTGGACAATTTTCAATACTGTAATCATCACTTTTACACTCTGCTACCATTTGATGGAGTGCTGCTAGAAGTTTTTTCAAGTCGTTAATTTTACGCTGCACCTCTCTAGCCTGGAGCATGGCAATCGCTTTAACTTCCCCACAATAATGGTCAGGCTCATCAATGAAACGAAGTAATTCGTGAATTTGTTGGATACTGAAACCCAGTCCTCTGCAACGGCGGATAAAACCCAGTCTTTTTACATGTTCAAGCTGATAAATTCGGTGCCCTCCCTCAGTTCGTGGTGGAGATGGCATGATCCCGGATTTCTCATAATAGCGAATCGTTTCGACTTTGCTATTGGTCTGGCTTGCCAGTTGGCCAATAGAAAATGTTTTATTTATGGACATTTCACTTGAACCTGTAGTTGCTACAGGCTTTATAATAACAAACATACTGACACCTAGAGAAATTGATGCCAGATTTTATACCTGATTCCAAGTTAAGCTGCCCTCATTGTGGCTTTAGTGAAACCCTAACAATGCCAACTGATAGCTGCCAGTGGTTTCACGAGTGCCGCCAATGCAAGCAACTGTTAAAACCACTAGAAGGCGACTGTTGTGTGTTTTGTTCTTACGGAACGCTACCATGCCCTCCGATTCAACTCGCTGGTGAGAAAGGAAGTTGTTGTTGTGCCTGATACTCATTCCAATACTCACTCTGGGCCCGGTATAGAAAACAAATCCTGGTATCGTTGGCTAACTTTATTTATTACTTCTTCCACCCTGCTGTGCTGTGCGCTACCAATTTTGCTGGTATCTCTAGGTTTCGGCGCAGTTGTAGCCAGCATGAACTACAACATTCCCGGCTTACTTTTTGTGGCTGAACATAAATATTGGGCACTCACGCTGTCTGCTCTTATGCTGGTATTCCTCGCCTGGATAATCTGGCGACCAAATCAAGTTTGTCCCACTGATCCGGAACTGGCAAGCACTTGCCAGCGAGCGAAAATTTGGAATAAACGAGTGCTCTGGTTCAGCATTTTAATTTGGATTACTGGTGTTTTTTTCAGCACCCTACTATTACCCCTACGCAACCTGATTAACTCTTAAGGAGAAACAAAATGAAATTCTTTTGCCTAGCACTAGCATTATTAATGCTCTCCAGCTTCAGCAACGCCCGCACCATCGAAGTAGATGTACATGGCATGACTTGTGAGGTCTGTGTTGATACTTTGCAGCATAAGTTCAAGGATATGAAGAATGTTTCAAATGTAGACATCAGCCTTGAAGACAATATGATTCGTCTTGAAGCTACAGAGGATGATTCAGTGCTTGCAACCATTAAACAAGCCATACTGGATGCAGGATTTACCCCAACAAAGGTCCGCATTGATGATGTGGAGTCTGAATAGAAACGTTCTTGCAGCACTCTGGATTTCAGTGTTAAAAGAAAACCGCTCTATCTTTAATAACACCGCTTGATCATAAGCGGACAGCCATTGTCTTCATTCTTGTATGAAGGGTGAAAAAACTAAAAGATCCAGCTTGCTCTCAATGCCCTGAGTTCTTCGAGCTTTTCTCGCCTCCAATCATCATCGAGTATTTCGATATATTCTGAGGGTGTTTTCACATCGTATTGTATGATATTTACCTTGATGTAGGTTGACGCTAACGCCGACATTCAGACGCGCCGTCAGTACCTCATTCCTTGATTCTCTTCGCTTCCTGATCCCGCCCGCCTTGATGAAGCATAAGGGAGACAACGGTTCCTGCCTCGTCGCTGAGAAAGGTGATCTGAGCGTCGACGATCTCGAAGAAGAACTTCGTCTCCGACTTCGGGTATATTGGGAAGCGAGGCTGGTCTCCCAATTGTACGTTCAGATGGTCCCCAGCCGCCTTCACGTCGAACACCATCCCGGGAGCCAGATCGTAGCGGCCGACATAGCGGGCTAGGATGTGTTCATTGACGGTGATCCTCATGTGTTCGGTGTTCACATCGCTCGACTGACGGTGCCCAGTCTGCCCGTACAGCCCGATCCGCTGGTCAGTTCCTTCACCTTCGAAGATCGCGCGCACCGCAGTACTCGGGTGGATGAATTCGCGCGGCTCGCCATGGATTGGCACCATGGCGTATCGATCCTGATTCGGGAACACCAGCGTCAGCGCATCATTCTCGTAGACCACGGTGACCTGCCAGCCCTGTTCCGCGAACACGTACGGCCCTGTCAGTGACTGCAAGACGCCGACCGGCTGCTTTGCACGCGTGACCTCGACCTGAAGGAACTTCGGCCAGCGATAGACGCGGGACATCGCGCTAAGGAACTCCGCGCCAAGGCCTGAGCCATTGTCGGAATTGCTCATGAACACGGCACCGTTGCCCGTGCTGAGGTTGAGCGTCATGCCGGCCCGGTAACCGACGGTTCCCCCATAGTGGGTGATGAACATTTGATCGCCTTCACCGATTAAACGGAACCCATAGGAATGGCCATCAATCGGATTCGCAATCAGTTCACGGATGCTGGCCTGGGTGAAGACTTTACTCTCGCCCCGATAGCCTTTACCGATCTCGATCATGAACGCAGCTATGTCGCGGGCGCTCGCCCACAGGCCGGCTGCAGCCTGTTCGGGGTGATTGTGCCAGCCACCAGGTACCGCACTGCCGTCGGCCAGATATCCGCGCGCGGTGTACTCGTGGCTTG
>QIKG01000233.1 GCA_003232965.1 Oceanospirillales bacterium | reverse complement strand
AAAATGGCGGCGGGGAATACAATTTCATTCCACGGTGGATTGTAATAGGCATTGACAGTTTGCGGAGTCATAAACCACTCGGTTTTATCCACAGGTTTATCGAGTTTCGCTAGTTGTCTCTGCATTTCAAATTCGGCTGAGCGTTTAATGTTTCCGATTAAATCACCGGCTTTCACTTCAAGCTTGGTGTAATCGCGCCAGCTGTCGGTATAGGCGATTTTGGTGTAAAACTTGCAGCCTGCTTGGTTTCTTCACTCATCCAGTCCAGTGTAATAATAGAATCACCATAGGCTGATTTTAGATTGTCTACCAGATCTACCATGCGCGCTTTAGATTCCGGACTAAAGTGTTTTTGCACATAAAGCTGTCCGAGTATTTCACCCATATTGCCATTAATAGAGGCGATGGCTCGTTTCCAGCGTGGCCGCGATTCTGGTACGCCTTGCAGACCCTGCCTATGAAAAGCAAACCATGAATCAAATGATGCATCGGTTAACACCGGAGCGAAGGCATCGAGGGTTTGAAATATAAGATAGTTTTTCAAATTGTTAATATCGAGCTTGGCAACTATATCATCGGCCGCTTCAAAGTAGCTGGGCTGGGCGACAATATACTTATCCCGCAGGGATAGGCCGGAACCTTCAAACATGGCTTCCCAGCTGACCTTTGGTGCCAGCGCTTTTAATTCATCTAAGGTCTTGGGGTTATAGCGCTTAACCGAATCACGATTGTCTTCTTTGGTCCAGCTGACTTCAGCCAGTTCCGTTTCGAATGCAAGTAGCGTATTGGCAATGGTTTTTCCATCTTCAATACCGGCAAGGGTCAGCATATCCGCTACATATTGCTTGTATAAATCGCGGGCTTTTATATAACGATCCGCATCTTCGAGGTAATAGTCACGATCGGGTAGGGTTAAGCCGGCTTCGCCAAGGTAAACCACATTGGTGTTTGGATCTTTTAAATCGGAAAAAATACCGCTGCCAAAGGGTGCGTTGACACCGTAGGCTGAAAGTTTCCCGACCAGTTGGTAGAAGTCATCCAGATTGGCGATCTTGTTGATCGCATCTAACTCAGCAGTGATACCTTTTAAGCCGATAGCATTTGCGCTCTCGCTATCCATATAGCTGTTGTAATAGTCACGAATTTTTTGTGCGGCAGAACCCGTGGAGGAATCCTGTTGTTGGCTGACTTCTTTAATAAGCGCCTGAATGTTGATTTCCGCATCATCCGACAACTTGGTGAATGAGCCGTAGTTGGATTTATCCGCTGGGATTTCTTTATTCTTCAGCCAGGTGCCGTTAACATATTTAAAGAAATCATCCTGAGCCCGGACAGAAGTGTCAAAGCCCTGCATATCAATGCCGCTGAGTAACTCTGCTACAGGTTCTGGCCTAGCCTCAACTTCAACTGGGGCGCTATCTTGCGCTACTACGGGGCTTGCGTTGTTTTCGGTATTACTATCACAGGCGTAAAGGCCCAAGCTACTAATTAATGCTAAGGGGATGGCGCGTAAACGAAAATATTTATTCATTTCAGTTTCCTGTGATTTATTGGGCTAATTCCTAACTATAACAAAATCACCCGCTTTATGCCCCTGCCGAAAGTTAGCGATGAGCTCAGAGTTGTGGGTAGCGGGTAAGAATAGTCACATAAGAAATACTCACATAAGGCTTGAAGCCGATGGATTGGACCCCATATTTATACTGTGGTCGCCGAAAGGGGCCGTAAAAAACGCTCCGGCGAAAGCGGGGCACTTATTGCCCCGTAAAATCAGCATCTCCGGCAGGCGCTTTGTTTTAAAAAATCCGACTTAGCCTGTTGGACAGCAAGCGGGCAGGGTGCGACAATTAAATCTATGCGCAATTCAATTAAATCTATGCGCAATTTCCTGAAAAAATATTTACTCATACCCTGGCAACTCTATGTCTGGCTAATTTATTTGCCGCTAATAGCCGTCTGGACCGTTATTATGGCGACTATTGTTATTTTAACAGCCGTATTTATCAGCAAGGAAAAAGCTTCCAAATACCCTTCAGCGCTATGGGCTAAAGTTTGTGCTTGGTTGACCCCGGCATTGGTAAGCGTTAATGGTAGGGAGCACTTGGCTGACGCTCAGGCTTATGTGGTGGTGTCCAATCACCAGAGTCAGTACGACATTTTATTGCTTTATGGCTGGATCGGCCTGTCAGTGAAATGGATTATGAAAAAAGAAATTCGTAAAATCCCTGCCATCGGCATCGCCAACGAAAAAATCGGGAATATATTTATTGATCGCTCAAAACCGGCGGTGGCACAAAAAACCATTAATGATGCCATTGCAAAACTCAAAGATGGTGTCGGTATTTTATTTTTTCCTGAAGGTACCCGTAGCGAAGATGGCAAGCTGATAGCATTTAAGAAAGGTGCGTTTCGAATTGCCATCGAGCAGCAGTTACCGATTCTACCGGTAACAGTGAAAGGCACGCGTGAGATTCTAGCCAGTGGGTCGTTCACCCCTTTTCCTGGAAAAATGAGCCTAACACTGCATCCGCCGATTTCTGTTGCTGGTTTGAGCCTCGATAATCCTGAAGATTTAGCGCAATTAATGGAAAAATCTAAAACCGCAATTGCTTCGGGCTTAGACAATAGTTAATGCAGCTTCCCAGACCTGACCTTAGTGGACTGAACCCGCAACAAGATCGTAAGCGCTTTAAACAATCGCTACGCATTGCACTTCTGGCGGCTGGCTTACTTTGGCTGCTGACTCTTCTCGACCAATTTCTGAACTTGCATCTGGTTAGGCTAGGTCTTTATCCCCGGCAATTATCAGGGCTCAGCGGGGTTTTATTTGCACCACTCATTCATTCTGGCTGGGCGCATTTACTGAATAATACACTGCCGTTATTGGTGGGTTTGACGACTATTTTGTATATCTACCCGCAGGCTAGTCGGCGTGCATTGCCGCTGATTTATTTTGCCAGTTCGGCATTGGCCTGGTTTTTTGCCCGTCCCAGTTACCATATTGGTGCTAGTGGCTTTGTTTTTGGGGTGTTGGCATTTTTGTTCCTTTCCGGTTTGTTGAGACGCGATGCGCGGACTATTGCGGTTTCATTAATGGTTTGGTTTTTATACGCGCCGATGATCTGGGGGATTTTACCTATTAAAGAAGGCACATCATGGGAAATGCACCTTACAGGTGCAGTCACTGGGGTAATAATGGCCATTCTCTGCCGTAAATTGGATGCGATTAAGTTAAAGCAATATTCCTGGGAGGTAGAGGATGGGGATGATGAGGTTCCCGACTGGTATCTGGAAGCTAACCACGCGGATCGCAAAAATAAATTAGGAGAAGATTAAGTGTTACGCAAGCTTTTAATGTTTTTGATCGTGCTTTTGCTAGGGTTGATTGTCGGCAGTTTTTT
>QIKG01000215.1 GCA_003232965.1 Oceanospirillales bacterium | reverse complement strand
GGTGGGAATCTAGTCTATTGACCTCATTACTGCCTTCCTAGATCCCCGCCTTCGCGGGAATGACAAGAAGTTCAGCATAAAACGACCCTTCATCAGGATGACAGGAAGACCAGCCATCACAGCAAGTCTTCATAAAGATCCTTCCACTCAGGATTACGCTCTTCAATCAGACGTAGTTTCCAATTTCTATTCATTCCATTTTTTTATCTGCTTCTCTCGAACAATGGCTGAAGCCATATCCTCACATTGTTCAAAATAAACTAGAAAATGTACCCGATATTTTCTCGTAAAGCCTTCAACCAAATTATTTTTGTGTTCGTAGACCCTGCGTAGCAAGTGACCAGTGACGCCAGTATACAACGTCCCGTTACGTTTACTTGCCAGAATGTATACTGCGGGTTGTTTCATTTCAGCAATAGCCGTCGATAATCTTATTCTATAAAAATGATCGTCGTTCCCGCGAAGGCGGGAACCTAGTTAGTTGGTTTATAGATGCGTTCTAGATTCCCGCCTTCGCGGGAATGACGATGGGTCTTTTTCTTCGGCTGCTGTTGAGCTTTCTCAGTCTTGATTCGTTCGAGCAGGACGGATGCAGGCTCGTCGTTGGAGTCTTGCTCGACGAGTTGGCCGGAGAAAGCTTTTTTCAGAATGGATTGGCGGAGTGCTAATGATTTTTTAACATTCGATTCAATCTCGCTTTCAAGGTATTCAAGAGATGACAGGGTTATCGAAATATTGTCTACGATAAGAGATTGCTCTTTCATCGAACATACAGGCACAATCAACGACTGAAGTTCACCCGAGTTGATATTATTTACTCCACTAGTCGATTTTGCTTTCGACTCGATTTGTGATCGCACTAGGTGACTCGATAATAAAGCCAGAAGATACTCTGAAGAAACAAGGCGATCATTAGGGCGCAAACGGATCAAATATCCCGCATACAAATATTTCTCATCATGTTCAGAAATGAGGGCGCACTTACCAACAATGGAAATGCTGCCATTTGATCGAATTATTAGAATATCACCTTCTTTTAAGTTGTAAGTTTCGGCTTCACCTCTGTCGAAATTTGCATACTTAAGATCACTGGCATCTATAAGACCCGAGACTACATTCGGGATTCTCAGGACACCGAATCCATCGTGTTCATAGCTGCATTTCTTTGATGTTCCATATTTAGGTTCATCTATAACTAGCCCTAAGTGAATATAATTCCACCCAAGAGGTAAATCATGAAATTCATCTAACATCTCTGTCGCTATGGGCTCAAACACAATCGGTTTTTTTGGTTTTGCTGGCTTTTTCCCCGGCTTTTCATTTTTCTCCCACTCTTTAACAACCACTTCCCACTCTT
Organism: Oceanospirillales bacterium; assembly: GCA_003232965.1. Lineage (GTDB taxonomy): Bacteria > Pseudomonadota > Gammaproteobacteria > Xanthomonadales > SZUA-36 > SZUA-51. Next base: position 3,161 of record QIKG01000215.1, on the reverse strand, counting down.
CAATCTGCTGCTGATAACGCGCGTCACGCTCTTTCTGTATACGCGCAAGAAGCTGGTCAGCGGTTTCGAGTCTGTCCTTGTTCTCCTCTCGCCACTGCGTGGTGAGTTTGCCCTCGAAGGCATGTTTGAGTACGGCCTGGCGATAGACCTTCAACTGCTCCCGTGCGGTCTTCAGGCTTTCGATGCCCTTGTCCAGTTCGGAGAAGAGTTCTTCGATTTTGGCGACGATGCGGTGTTGTTCGTTTTCTGGTGGAAGTGGGAAAACATATTCTAAAATGTGCTCACGTTTAAGGTTATTGATGTTCGTCCCTTTAGAGATTCCCTCAATATGACGACGGAATTCATTACTTGAAAAACAGTAGGAAAGATACTTTGCAGTAATGGAAGAAGCTACACGTAAGAGGCCACAAAATGCACCAAAGGAACCATCATAACCATGAGAGGCGATTGCAGACTTACCAACGTGTTTTTTGCTACCGCTAGACATTGCAAATATGATGTCGTTCTCCTGAATGATTTGCTCTGGCTTAACAAGTGATTTTTCTACATACACTAGGTCTTCAAATGTCAGATTCTTGGAAATGTTGTTGGCACGCAGAATTGGGGTCATTTTTGCATGCGGGGTTTTTCCTGATTGTTCTCTTTTGTAGGTGACACCTCGTATAAGATTACTAACATCTCCTACACAACATTCTACCCAGCCTGCTTTTTCAATATCCTCACCCATCAAGCCGCCAACACTTCATTCAATTCATCAATCACCTCATCCATCCCCTCACCAAACAACTGATGCATCTTCCCCAATCCACCTTTTGCATCAAACGGTGCCATACCCAGGTTCGCGCCCCATGTGGAAGGAGCTGATGATGTGATCGCGGATCATGTGCAGCCAGTCCATCTGTTCCTTGTTGAATTTTTCGCCGCCGCCGCTGTGGTGGCTCATGATCCAGTTCTGGAAGTTACGGCGGACAGTGTTTGAATAAGGTAATAGTGTGCTGTCGATGCCGCATGCGCGACGTATCAGAGCCACCAGTGCGGTCAGCTCGCTGACGGGTTGATTGCCTTTGTAGTCATCGAGCAATGCATAAGCCTGCCAGACACGCAGCGGTGCCAGGCGGGGATGATCGCTTTTCAGTTTGTCCAGGACTTCGTGGATCATGGCGTAGGTCAGTTCGCTGCGCCGTTGCGGGGTCTGGTAGAAAATGGTCAGTGCTTCGATCTCATCGCGGTTGGCCTTGAGGTAGTCGGTAAAATCCTGAACCATCTGTTTGGCGTTTTCTTCGGCATCACCGGCCCATTCTGCGCGCTGCAGGGTGTCCAGGCTTTCGTGGTCGATGGTCTGCTCCTTGTCGCGGCGTATACCGTCCAGCAGTTCAACCAGCTCGGCAGTAAAAACGTTGGCTGCCTGACCGACCATTTCTTCCCGCGCCTGCTGGCGGGCATCATCGCCGGGGTCGCTGATTTCCGGCAGGTCTGCAATCTCGCTGGCTCTGGCTTCTACATTATCCGCGTCGATGGCATCGAGCAGATTGCCGACGATATCCCCCAGTGCGATGCCACCCGTCTTTTCCGTAATGCGCTGCTGATCATGTTTATCAAGCTGTGCATTGAGTCGCGCCAGGCGACCGGCCAGCGAGCTGACGGTATCTTCGCCGCGCGCACCCATCATCACACCCATGGCCAAATCTTTAAGTGGCACGGATGGCTTGGTAATGAGCGGCTGACTGGCAGTCTTCAGCGATCTGGTGACGCCAATGGCATCGACAATCACATAATGGGTCTTGGCACTGCTGGCCGAGGGGGTGACCTTTTTCAGGTCATCGTAATCCAGTGTGCGGGTGCCACGACCTTTCATCTGCTCGAAGTAGTTGCGGCTTTTGACATCCCGCATAAACAGCAGGCATTCCAGCGGCCTGACGTCGGTGCCGGTGGCGATCATATCCACTGTCACCGCAATGCGCGGGTAATAGCCATTTCGAAACTGGGCGAGGACAGATTTTGGATCTTCTTCTGACTTATAGGTCAGCTTCTTGCAAAACTCGTTGGCCTCGCCAAACACTTCGCGTACGGTCTGGATGATGTCATCGGCAGATCAGCGTCTTGGGGACTTCTTTACGGCCGGGAAAGATCACCGGCAGTTTGTCGTGAAAGGTCTGGATGATGGTGCGTATCTGATCCGGGTTGACGATATCCTGATCCAGCTGCTTTGCAGAATAAGCTTCATCTTCATCCTGTGTCTCCCAGCGTTTTTTGCGCGTCAGGCGCTCACGTTTTTCCACCTGCTGATCTGCTTTCAGGGTGCCGCCATTCTGCGAACGCTCGGTTTCAATAAGATAAATTTCATTGCCCACATTGACGCCATCGGCCACAGCCTTTTCATGACCATACTCGCTGACGACATTCTTTTTGAAGAAACCGTAGGTACGGTTGTCCGGTGTTGCCGTTAACCCAATCAGATAGGCATCAAAATACTCCAACACCTGCCGCCACAGGTTATAGATCGAGCGGTGGCACTCATCGATGAATATGAAATCGAAAAATTCGATGGGAATCTTTGGGTTGTAAACCACGGGTATCTGTTCTTTGGGTTGCACCATTTCGGCAGGATTGATTTCTTCTGCCGCGTCATCGAGCTCCTGCTCTTTCAACAATGAATACATGCGCTGTATGGTACTAATACAGACCTGGCTGTCTTTCGCGACAAAAGATGAGGTCAAACGCTGCACGTTATACAGCTCGGTGAATTTGCGGTTGTCATCGTTGGGTAGATAGGCCATAAATTCCTGTTCCGCCTGTTCGCCGAGATTGCGGGTATCGACCAGAAATAGCGCCCGTTTAGCATCGGCATGTTTAAGGAGGCGGTATATGGACGTGATGGCAGCATAGGTCTTGCCGGAACCTGTGGCCATCTGGATCAGTGCACGTGGGCGATCAGCCTTGAATGAGACATCTAGTTTCTCAATCGCTTTTATCTGACATTTTCTTAAACCTGTACGATCCAGAGCTGGCAGATCATGCAATCGTCCACGCAGCGAGGCCGATTTTGCCTGCCATTCCTGCAAGGTCTCAGGCCTGTGAAAAGTGAAGACTTCTCTCGAACGCGGTTTTGGATCATGTCCATCGGTGAATCGTGTGATGATACCGGTGCTTTCATAGACAAA
>QIKG01000161.1 GCA_003232965.1 Oceanospirillales bacterium | reverse complement strand
AGATGGAGTGACCAACCCTGCAATAACCCGTCTTGATCTTGAAAATCGCTGAAAGCCTGAGGATGTGTATATTAATCAGAGTCTCCTTAAGGAACCTCTGATCTATTCGTGAATGAGCATCTTGAGCCTACAATTCCCAATAGTGGCGTTGGTAAGTACTAGCAATAGCGTTGCTATTACAAATCGCCTTGCTCTTGAAAACTATAAATCTCAACCTGTTTCACTCAGAATAGATCAGAGGCTCCTTAAAGGCTAAACTTTTTCACCGTAAGCTAGGTCGCCAGCATCTCCCAGTCCGGGCACAATATAAGCTCTTGGGGTAAGTTCAGAGTCTATTGCTGCTGCCCAGATTGTAATATTGTCTGGTAGATTTTCCTGAACAAAATTGATTCCTGCCTCGCTGGCAATGACTGTCGCAATATGAATATGTTTGGGCAGGCCTCTTTTTAGTAGGGCTTTATATGCCAGCACCATCGAGCTTCCGGTAGCCAGCATCGGGTCACACAAAATAACGGTTTTACCATCAATTTCCGGGCTGGCTAAATATTCGACTTTAACCTCAAAAGAATCTGAGTCGCCATGATGCAGTCGATAGGCTGAATCAAAAACATTTAAAAACCCCTGATGCATAACCAATCCTGCACGCAGGATGGTTGCCAATACCGGCTGCTCTTCCAGCACCTGGCAGTTGCTAATACCAAGCGGTGTGGTGATGGGTCGGCTGATGTAATCCAGTGTTTTGCTGATTTCATACGCAATAATTTCGCCCGCGCGCTCCATGTTTCGACGAAAGCGGAGTCTGTCTGACTGTATGTTTTTATCCCGGATTTCTGCCATGAATGAGTTAAGAATAGATTCCTGCTGGCTGAGGTTGTGTACGCTCGTGTTCATAAAATAAACCTGTTTTTGGCGTTGATTAGAGTGAATCTAACAAATCATAGGGGTCGGAGTCAAATACGGGGTACACACACACCGGCATTTGACTCCGACCCCGGTAGTTTCTATTTATCGTGGTAGTCCCCGACTGCTCACTCCATAGGATTAACTCAGACCCAACTTTAAAAAGCTTTTCAGATCATAAACCCATACATCTTTTTTTATGGGGTAAGGCTGATCGACTGGTGCGATAACAAATGCCTTATCCGCATTAACAACCTCAAGCCCCTCAAAAAATCCCCGTGTTAATGTAGGTGCAGATGAGGATTTAATTTCTATAGCAATTTTTTTATTGCCTCGCTCAAGAATCAGGTCAATTTCTGCGCCGCCAGATGAGCGGTAAAAACTTGCATTAAAACGAGGGAAATGCTCCATTACGCTGGCAATAATGAATGCTTCGTAGGAAGCGCCCAATGCAGGGTGACCAAGTAGGTCATTGTAGCTCTCTATGCCCAACAGGCAGTGAATTAGGCCAGTATCCCGAATATAAATTTTAGGTGATTTTATTAAACGCTTTTTTGTATTTGAAAAGAAAGGGGGTAAGCGCCTGATAACAAAAGTGCCTTCCAGAATATCGAGATAGTGCTTAATAGTAGGTACGCTAACACCCATGGATGCTGCGAGCTTAGAGGCATTAAGCACCATCCCGTTGCTATGTGCCATCATCATCCAAAAGCGCCTTAGGGTCTCGGCTGGCACACGAATACCCAATGCGGGAATATCTTGCTCCAAAAAAGTACGGATATAGTTAATTCGCCAATCGAAGCTGATATCAGCATCATTCTGATAACTAACAGGGTAACCACCTTGAAGCCATAAACGCTTCAGGTCGCTTACCTCACCAACCACAAAAGGGCTGATTTCAATATATGAGATTCGGCCAGCTAATGTTTCCGAACTTTGTTTAATCAGTTCTCTAGATGCGGAGCCTAGCAGAAGTAGCTGCCCTGGCCGGTTATTATTATCTAGAAAAGGCCGAAAAACTTGAAAAATATTGGGATAACGCTGAACTTCGTCGATGCAGATTAAGCGGCTTTTGTTGGCCTCTAAAAATGCCAGCGGCTCTTGTAGTTTGGCAAAATCCCTGGGATCTTCCAGATCAAGATAAATAGCATCGCTATCATCAAGTAGGATTTTTTTTGCTAAGGTTGATTTACCCACCTGCCTCGCGCCCAGAAGCGTCACGCAGGGAAAACTCCTCAGGTGTTTCTGAATAATGTGCTCTTTGATTCTTTTTATATAACTCTGCATATTTAAAGACTACCTTTAAATATGCAGAGAGTCAACTGTTGAATCGCAGGCTATCTAACTGTATGTTTTTATCCCGAATCTCTGCCATAAAAGAACTCAGGGCTGAGTCTTGTAGGCCTAGGTTATGCACATTTGCTTGCATGTAGCTGTTTCCTGTTGGTGCAGAGTCTTACATTTCTGGTTTGTTTGATGCTTTTGAGAAGATAGCAACAGGTGAGTTATCCTCACATCCAATACCTGGTATTGATGGATTCTTTTTCAGATATGAAAAGCACTTTGTATATTGGAAATACTTGAGCCACGGTGTTGTCGGTATAACCACCATCCTACGTAAGCGCAAAGTAAACCCCACTCTGTTTTCCTGATCCATTTTTATCCAATGATGGAAGTAGGCTGTATTTCATTTCGCCAAGAGAGCAGCATTACGATATTGGATACGCGGCACGAACAGCCGAAGGAGGTTGGAGCAACCCCGTGTTTTCACCTACGCCAATCAACAGTAAAGATAATGAATATTACATTTCATTTTC
>QIKG01000185.1 GCA_003232965.1 Oceanospirillales bacterium | reverse complement strand
AGCTGAAGCATAATATTGTGCTGCTTGCCACCGGCTTCAGGTTTTTTCGAACGCAGTTGAAAATTGTCTATTGGCAATTCTAAAGCTGCAACTTTAATTTTGTTAGCATCTATTTGGGCGTCGAACTGTAAGCTTTGGCTTTTGCTTACGGGAATCAGCGTATCGATGTTGAGGCTGAGTTTCTCCAGTGATACCTCAGCTGTGTTGATATTTTCTGCCAGCAAGTCGAGCAGCAGGCTTTGTCCTTGTGCTGAGGGCTGCAGTTGACCACTGGCATTGATTTCTCCGGCACCACCACTGATAAATTGCCCTAAATCAGGAATGATAATCTTAAAATCAGCATCGCCCGCCAGTGGATTATCAAGCGCTATTGTGCCTTGCAGGTCTAGTAGTGCCTCGCCGCTACTGGCGTTAATATCCAGTTCCAGATTGTTGCCCTCGTGTAAGTCTATATTGCCACTGGCCTGCAACGGTTTGCCGCGTAGCGTACCGCTCACTTGCAGTATCTGCAGGTTAAGCTGCTCTTTAGTTGTTTCCTCACCTGCCTGCCATTGCAAATTCATATCCAGGCCAAGGTCACCGCTGTAGTCTTGCCAGTGACTGCCTGGGTTGATTTTGTTAGCGCTAACTTTCAACTTCGCCAGTAATTGTGGCTGCCATTGCAGTTCACCGCTGAGTGTCAGTTCACCCTCCAGAATCTGACTGTTGAGCCGCTGTAAATGTAGGCCGTTCTGGTTACCTGTGCCCTCAAGTTGGTATAAGCCAGCCGGGATATTTGTGCCGGATAGATCAAACTGTCCTGCCAATTGATAGTTATCCAGGCCGCCGGTCACGCTAAGATTTCCGGCGCTGCTGCGATAATCCGAAATAGCTGTTGCTAATGGCCAGCTGAGATTTTCCCAGTTAAGCCGGGCATCAATGGTATCAGTCAGTAGCCTGATATCGCCCTCAATCCGGGTAGGGGAGTCATCAATAACCGCGAGTAAAATTGTATTGTCCTGGTAATCCACGACCGCGTTTCCGCTGCTGCTCACCTGTTTCGGCCAGCCGGGAATAACTACCCCAGCTTTGAGTTGATGCCACTTAAACTCACCATTAACTGAAAGCTCATCCGGGTTGATACTGCCCTGAAAATCAAACTCGCCGATGTCGCCATTTAAACCTAGGTGTGTAATTTCGATACCCTGCATATCCCGGTTGGCACTGAGGGACCAGTTTCCGTTGATATTGTCAGCACCGGCTGCACTGAAGCTGAGTTTGGCACCACCATCAAGCTGCCAGTCTTGCAGTCCGCCACTGCCATGAATATTCAGTTGTTGAAATTCAATGCTGTTTTTATCGGCCAGTGGCAAGGCCAATTGTTCGCTTTCAAGTTGTGCTTGCCAGCGTAATTTATCCAACAAGCCATTTAATTTTGCATTGAGACTGAGGTTGATATCGCCACGGCTTTCGAGTTGTACTTGCAGTTGCCGGGTATCGCCGCTGGATTTCAGCGTGATGATATCCTCATCGATTAGTTGCAAATAAGCGTCAGGGTTTGCTGGGTCTATTTTTGCAACTATCTGTAATTTCAGTTGGTGCTTCCAGGGGGCTTTTAATTCCGTCGTGCCGGACAGGTCAAGCTCGGCAGTGAGGGTCTGGGCAGAATTCTGGTCTGCAGCTGCAGGTATGTAGGTCAGTCGGGTTTTTAGTTCCCGGATATTCAACGCCTGACCTATTTTTAAGGCGATGCGGGTATTTTTAGCGCTTAAGTTTGTCTCTGAATCTGAATAGAGCAGTTGGGTGATTTGCAGAGATTTAAGCTCAATTTCCAGCGGCAAACTTAAATCAGTGATCGCCTCTTCCTCAGAATCGCTTTCATCAATCTGTATTTGCAGTTTTTCAATCTTTAGCTGATGGATTAGGAGAGTGAACGGGAAGAGTCGGTAATCAATCTGTGCATATAGATTATTTATAGTGAGATCAGTGCCGTCATCCCGATAACGCAGCTTGCCGATGCGGATGCCACTATTGATATTACCTTTAATGTTATGCAAGGCAATCAGGGGTTTTTCCTTGGATTCAGCAAAGCCCAGCGCCCAACGGGTGCCGGCATCGCTGCGGGTCAGCCAAAAGTAGCCGGCCATTACTAGCAGCAGGAAAGCACCGACTGCGATTAACAGGTATTTAAGCCATGTTTTCATGGCAGTACCCTGCCGATATTCAATATCGGCACACCCAGCGAGAAGTGAATCCGCAAACTGTTATCAAAATCATCCAGAGGATAGGCAAAATCCAAGCGCACCGGGCCAACCACGGTGTAATAACGGAAACCAATGCCCACACCAGCTTTAAGCTGGATGTCGGAAAAATCGTTAAAGGCGTTACCAATATCAGCAAATGCCGCCACTGACCAGTCATCCCCCACCAGATACTCTAACTCGGTACTGGCTGTGATGAGGTTATTAGAGCCATTTTCATTGTTGCTGAGTGCCTCAAAACCATAGCCCCGAACACTGTAAGTGCCACCGGCCTTAAACCGAAACTGGTTTGGTAATTGGGTCATTGATAGCTGAACTTCTCCGCTATCATCGCCAACGAGCAGCTCATCAACCGGTGCATTGGTGTAACCCAGTTCACCGCGAACGGTAAGTTTCAGGCGGTCTCCAAATAACATGCTGAAATGGTTGCCGATATAGATTTGCTCAAAGCTGACATCTGAACCGGCGTTTTCGTTGGCGACCAGAGCTCTAGCACGGACATGCATCCCGCGACTGGTATGGTACCCTTCATGCTTAACCAGCTCCATTCCGCACCTAATGTCAGACTGGTCTGGCTGGTATCGAGGAAGTTTTTGAGTTCAGGGTTTAGTGCAATCAAATCATCAGCATTTGAGTTGGCACTACCCAGTGCATCGAAGTTTTCGCTTAGTAAACCTAGAAATAAGGTTTGCGAAAGCGGCTGTGAGCTACCAAATGGGTGGAATTCAGATAGTTTTCCTGCTCGTAACCAGAGGCTTTGGCGTGGCCCGTCAATAGCCGGAAAAATGGATTGACCGGTGTCATCATCAATGAAGCTAAAGTCATCATTTTGAAACAGGTACTGACCGGTGGCGATAAAAAATTGCCCGGCTTCAGTAGAAATTGGTAGTTTATAGTCGGTGCGGAAAGTGACCTCAGAGTATTGTTGCTGCATGCCCAAGCCTGTCAGCAGTCGGTCACCCCGGGAAGATAATAAACGCCGTTCCCAGCCCAGCACTACCCGGGCACCTTTGTCGCTACCATAGCCAAGAGTTGCCTTATAGCCATCGCGTTCACGCAATTCCGGTTTTGAGCTGATGTTTACCCGCGGAGGTGAGCTTTCACGATCGACAAGGGTTTCAATATTCAATTGCTTGAAATACAGCGAGCTTGAGAGCAGCTTACGCATCGCATCCATTCGTTCAGCGGTATAGGGGTCGCCGCTATTAACCAGCTTAAATCTGTTTAGAACCTTTTGTTGTAATGCTTCAGATTCTAAACTAACATCCCCAAAAACAAACTGTGGGCCGGTTTCGA
>QIKG01000080.1 GCA_003232965.1 Oceanospirillales bacterium | reverse complement strand
CCCACCGCTCCAGGGTATAGGTATAAATTTCATCAATCCTGAAAGAAGCGGCATTCCGTATGAGAAATCGCTCCATCTACTCTTGTGAAACTTGATTACGCTTGATAACCTCAGAGGCTGTCAATGCCACATAAGAACTCTCAGGTGTAGCAAAAGCAAGCTTGAGTTCAGCCTTGAGATAGTCGAAAGCATACTTCTCTGTGCGCTCTTTATCGCGCCGAATAAGGTCACGAATATATTCACTCACATTTTTGCAGCCACAAAGTCGTTAAGTGCACCGCTAAGTCGAACCGTCATTGTAGTACGAGCCATTGAGTAACTCCCAGCATCAAGCTTTAGCAATGGTATTCATTATGACCAATATTGAATACGCAGTCAAATGTGCTGTTGTCCCGTTACAATTGCAGCCGTCTGAAACCCAAAGCCCAAGAAACCCGAGGACTGAATGGTACCAGCATTAACGATGCCGCCGTTCAGTACTGGCGTCAGCGTTAATTATTATGCGGTAATAGGGCGGTTAATCCACATACGCAAATACAAACAATGCCAGCCTAACTACATCAAGACTCTTTTGATGCCTGTTCCGTGTTGTCTTTTCAGCAGATGTCTGTGCGACACCACCAAGTCATGGAAAATTTCCCTGTACCTACCATTGATCACGGTGCCCTAGGTTGATGCTGTTGGGGTATATTTTCAATCAGTTATAGACCGCTGGCCCCGGGTCAGGGGTAGACTGCCGACGGCAAAAAACCACCCACCGCCTGAATGGGGCGCTGCTCCGATTTGCTGCTAATCCATGCCACGACTCCATAGGACTCGGGCGTGGCAGTGGGGTGCGGCATGGATAGTTGGGCTTCAAAGCGGCGCTCTACTATTTTAAGAGAGGCGTTGTTCATCCCGAGGACCACGAAGTCGTGAGGTAAAATTTTGCCCCTGTTTTCGCCTGCGGAGACCCGCGTCTTGAGCCCAAAACCCAATAGTGCGACATGTATCTTATAATTCGCAGGGCTTTCGGTGGCAAGATTGGTACCAGGGCGGGGTGTAAATTGGACGGTTACTACCTTACCTTCAACCTGCAATTGTAAGGACCCCGGTCTGTTACCAGCGGGAAAGTCCACATTTCGGCTGCGGTACCACTGTCGCCATTCGCTACCATTGTAGACAAAGCCGGGTGTGTAGACAGCTTTCAGGGACTGTTCCCTGACATATTGCCGCTGTCTCTTGCTGTGAGCCGGCGAAGCGAAGGGATCTTGCCAGCCAATGTAGTCCCAATAATCCACGTGTAGGGCGATAGGGATAAAATTGTGCCACAAGCCCGGGTTGCTCTTCAGCCCGGTCAACCATTTGTCCGCTGGTGGACAACTGCTGCAACCTTCAGAGGTAAAGAGCTCAAGCAGGCCTATTTGATTTTCGGAACTTTCAAATCTCACCATGTCTACGGCAAGTGTCGGAGCACTAAATGCAAGAAGGATAAACATCAGTTGTAGTTTTTTCATATATAGTTATGACATGATTGTGCTAATAAGTTCACTTGTCCAAAGAAATTTATTGGCTTAGTGACATAAGCACTTTAATTTACACAGCCGCCTCACGCTGCGGCAAAATATGCGCCTTTTTACAGGAACAAACCTCAGATGCTCGAGATAAATCCCCTTGTGTAACAGCTAAATGAAAAATAAAGACAGGCATAAGGCAGGAAACCTAAATATCGATTTATAGCCATATTTCACGAGAATTAATCGGATAAATTAAATTTAGAACGATTGAATTTTTCAATCGCCTTACAGAACCCATAAATGCACGGATTCAGGTCAAATCTCAAATTATAGGCACAACTGCCTAACAACATTTATGTTGTTGTTTTCTGAATGAAGCGGCTTATTTAAATGCCGGTTTGAGGATATGCCCAATACATCACTTTTTACCGTCGCTCTGGCAGAATTTTTTTAGCAGGCTTACCGTGCTTTTAGGTGGTTGTCCTTTGGTTAGTTACTTTGAGACGCGACATCTATTTCGAGCTGAGACGCTGCTTTGCGTCGCCGCCAAATGGACGAGTATAAAATCAAGGGCTTACCGACCACATACGCAAATACAAAAAAACCCAACCTAACGACATCAAGATTCTTTTGATGCCTGTCCCCTGTTGTACAAAAAAACCCAACCTAACGACATCAAGATTCTTTTGATGCCTGTCCCCTGTTGTAGTCTTTCAGTTGAGTAAGTCCTCTGTGTTTTACAATCATGACAATATAAATAGTATGGCTTGCCTTATTTCCACAACATTCAACTCACTCAAAGCCATTGCTAAAAATAAGATCCTGCAAACCTGTACAATCAAGCCCGGCATCGGTAATATTCCAGTTATCAGCTACTATCATATTGTCCCTGGCTACCTCTGCGTTGCAATAAGTAGAGTTTCCTCCAGAGAAGTTTACTGTTGGCTGTAAAGGTAGTGTATCCCAACCAATAAGCAGTGCATCGTAGTTAGCGGTAGAGAGAGCAATATTCAAAAACATATGCTCTGCATCAAGTAGTGAAGTAACGTCCCATACTCCCAAATTTTGATTAAAGGCAATGGCACTAGCGAACATAAAACTCATATCCGTCACACTGGCAGTATCCCAACCACCTATGTTCTGGTTGAAGGCACTGGTACGAGCGAACATTCCATGCATATTTGTCACACTGGCAGTATCCCAACTACTGATATCCTGATTAAAGGCATTGGCAATAGAGAACATAGAACTCATATTCGTCACATTAGCAGTATTCCAACTACTGATATCCTGATTAAAGGCATTGGTATTAACGAACATAGCACTCATACGCGTCACATTAGCCGTATCCCAACCGCCTATGTCCTGATTGAAGACACTGGTACTATTGAACATATTGAACATACCAGACATATCCGTCACACTGGCAGTATTCCAGCTGCCGATGTTCTGATTGAAGGCACTGGCACGAACGAACATAGCAGACATATCCGTCACACTGGCAGTATTCCAGCTGCCGATGTTCTGATTGAAGGCACTGGCATCAAAGAACATAGCACGCATACTCGTTACAGCAGATAAATCAGGTGCATCAGTAGCCGCTCCACCTGCATCATTTAAATTGCTACACCCAAAAAAAGCCTCTTCCATTGAAGTCCATTGCCCTGTACCCCATTGGTTGATGCCGGTGATTTTTTCCGCATCACCACCATTGTTAAAAAATATCCGCGGAAAACCAGTACCAGCACCTGTGTTGTCTTCTATACGAATCCTATAAGTACCGGCACCTAATGCACTATAGTCGCAGGTCACATCACCTGTTTGTGCAGTAAACTCATCAGTACCATCATCATTGCAATCGACGTTGTAGTTATAGCCACCGCCTGTGGTTGGAATAGTAAACTCGGTATTAGACGAGGTACCTG
>QIKG01000123.1 GCA_003232965.1 Oceanospirillales bacterium | reverse complement strand
CCGCCGAAGTTTGTGCCGGTGAAAAATCCTTCTTTGATGCCCGAGTGATTCCGTCGGTAGCCTATACCGATCCGGAAATTGCCTGGGTAGGAATCACCGAAATTGAAGCCAAAGAAAAGAATATCGACTATAAAGTGGGTAAGTTTCCCTGGGCGGCATCCGGCCGTGCATTGGGAATTGCCCGCAGTGAAGGGTTTACAAAACTACTTTTCAATCCAGCCACAAACCAGATTATCGGCGCCGGAATCGTCGGGGTAAATGCCGGCGAATTGATTTCCGAATGTGCCCTAGCCATAGAAATGGGTGCCGAAGCCGCAGATATCGGCCTTACCATCCATCCCCACCCAACCCTGTCAGAAACCATCGCAATGGCTGCCGAAGCCTTCGAAGGCACCATCACCGATCTCTACATCCCCAAACGATAACCCGGGGACGGTACCTTCAAGTACCGTCCCCACGCACTTCACAATAGGGCCCACAATAGCTTCCTAATCAACCTAATTCTAATTGATAATGGTTATCAATTAGATTAAAATAAATTACCAGCATGATGAGTGAGAGTTTGTATTTACCATGAAAAATCTATTTAAAAACAGCTGCCTATTGTTATTAAGCTGCGCACTTAGTTTGCCTGTTTATGCGGCGCTTGATGAAGTCAATGTCTACTCTGCCCGTAAAGAACAGTTGATTAAACCCCTGCTGGAAAACTTCACCAAGCAAACAGGCATTGAGGTTAACTTGGTTACCAGTAAGGCCGATGCGCTGTTAAAGCGTCTGGAATCTGAAGGCATTAACAGCCCTGCCGATATTTTTATCACCACCGATGCGGGTCGTCGGGCAAAAGAAGCGGGCGTGTTGCAACCGATTTTAACTGAGAAGATGAAACGATTAGTGCCTGAGCATTTGCGGGATGCCGATGGGTATTGGGTGGGCTTAACCACGCGTTCTCGCATGCTGGTATACGCTAAAGACCGCGTTAAACCATCTGAGCTGAGCACTTACGAAGACCTTGCCTCGCCTAAGTGGAAAAAACGCATTTGTGTGCGTTCTTCTAATAATATATACAATCAGTCGCTTGTGGCGTCTATGCTGGCCCATCAAGGCGAGAAAATCACCACCCAATGGGTGGAAGGCTTAGTCAATAATATGGCGCGAAAACCCAAAGGTGGTGACCGTGATCAAATTAAAGCCGTGGCTGCGGGTCAGTGTGATATTGCCATTGTGAACACCTATTATTTAGGCCAAATGCTGAACGGTAACGATCCTAAACAAGTTAAAGCGGCACAGCAAGTGGCGGTTTTTTGGCCTAACCAAGCAGGTCGTGGCGCGCACATTAATGTCAGCGGCATTGCAGTGACGAAAGCAGCTAAAAATAAACACAGCGCGATTAAACTGATTGAGTTCTTGCTTTCAAAAGATGCCCAAATTTGGTACGCTAAAACCAATAATGAGTACCCGGTGATTGCCGATGCGCCTTGGAGCGAAACATTAAACGCATGGGGAACTTTTCACAGCGATGCGCTCAACCTCACCCGGCTTGGCGAACTAAATACTAAAGCGATTCGTATTATGGATAGAGCAGGTTGGCGCTAATATTGAGGCGCCTGTTTAAGATTCAATCAAAGTCAGCATCGAAACACCTTAACCGCTGGTCGATTCTGACGATCATCATCGCCCTTCTACTGACCGTCCCACTGTGGGTGCTGCTCAGTTTCGTGTTTGAACCAACCAATGATAACTGGGCGCACCTGTCTAGCACTTTATTGCCCGAATACATCATCAACTCGCTCTGGTTAATGTTGGGTGTGACCTTAGGTGCCCTTTTATTAGGCATTCCCAGTGCGTGGGTAGTGAGCCAGTATGAATTTTTTGGGAAGTCGGTATTACACTGGGCGTTACTGTTGCCCATGGCGATGCCTGCCTACATTATCGCTTACACCTATACGGGTTTGCTCGAATTTGAAGGCCCTGTACAAAGCGCACTTAGAAGCGTATTTGAGACGCCAACGGTTAACCTTTGGTTTCCTGAAATTCGTTCATTAGGTGGCGCTGTGGTCATGTTTTCATTGGTGTTGTACCCCTATGTGTATCTATTGGCGCGCACCTCTTTTGCAAACCAAAGCCAAAGTGTGATGCACGCTAGCCGAGCACTTGGAGCAGGCCCTTATAAAACCTTTTTTAAAGTTGCACTGCCCATTGCACGCCCCGCCATTATTGCAGGCTTAACTTTGGCATTAATGGAAACACTGGCCGATTTTGGAACGGTGCAGCACTTTGGTGTACCCACCTTTACCACCGGTATTTACCGCACATGGACAGGCTTTGGCGACACCACTACCACGGCACAACTTTCTATTTTACTGCTGGTGTTTGTCACCGTTTTAATGGCGGTGGAGCTGTGGTCACGCAAGCAGGCCAAATACTTTACGGGAAACAATCAAGCGTTAAACCATCTGCTCCCAGTCTTAATGGGCCGTCAAGCGCTGTTGGCGTTTACCGTCTGTTTTGTGCCGATTTTATTTGGTTTTGTTGTGCCGGCGTTGCAACTACTCAGCTGGTCAATCAATGTGGCTAGTACTGAGCTTAATTCAGACTTTTTTAGCTTGGTTTGGAACAGTTTTAGTTTGGCGTTTATTACAGCTTTGATTACTATTAGCCTTGCGCTGTTTTTTCTGTATGTAAAACGGATTCAAACCTCGCCCGTTATAGATAACAGCGTGCGTATGGCGGGGTTGGGCTATGCAATTC
>QIKG01000139.1 GCA_003232965.1 Oceanospirillales bacterium | reverse complement strand
TTACCACAGCATTACTGATGATTCCCGCACTAGGTGCAGGTTTCGCATTAACTGACCCCAATACACCCTTGTGGCAATTTCAGTTGTGGGCTTTGCTTAGCGGCTTTGGCGGCGGCAACTTTGCCTCATCAATGTCCAATATCAGTTACTTCTATCCTAAAAAGATACAGGGCTACTCACTAGGAATGAATGCGGGCCTGGGTAATTTTGGTGTGACCACCATGCAGGTTTTAGTGCCTTTGGTAATGACATTTGCTTTATTTGGAGCACTGGGTGGTGATTCCTTAGTGCTACAAAACACCAGCGGTACATTGATTGGCAAAATCGAGATTGGGACTGAAACCTATATCCAAAATGCAGGTTTTGTGTGGATGTTAATTCTGGTGCCACTGGTATTTATTATCTGGATTGGTACTAATAACATAGCCGATGAACATGTCTCGCCGAATGTCGGCTCGCCGATTGCGGCTTTTGGGAAGATTTTGTTCATGCTGAGTATTGGCCTAATTACAGCCGCTTTTGGCTTGTGGTTGTTACTACCCGCAAATACCGGCGGTTCTGGCTTGGAGCTTAGTAAGTTTATTGTATTACCGATCGTAGTCATTCTTACTGTTGGCTTACTTAAATTTATACCAGGCTCAATTGGTAGGAATTTAAGCCGGCAGTATAAGATATTTGGGAACAAACATACTTGGGTAATGACAGTTATCTATGTCATGACATTTGGTTCCTTTATTGGCTATTCTGCGGGTTTTGCATTAGCCATTAAAGTTATATTTGGGTTCCAGCTTCCAGCATATCCTAGTTGATGGTGTGATGACGCACGACACCATTAATTTTAATGGGCCGAGTGCGCTGATGTACGCATGGATGGGGCCTTTTATTGGTGCCTTGATAAGACCTGTTGGCGGTATTCTGGCAGATAAGATTGGTGGTGCCAAAGTTACTCAGTATGTTTCTGTGGTAATGATTATTAGTGCGCTTGGTGTTGCCTACTTTATGCAGCAAGCCTATGTTAGCGCCACTCCTGAAGAGTACTTCTTGCCATTTTTCATCCTCTTTCTAGTGCTTTTTGCGGCAACCGGGGTTGGTAATGGGTCTACATTTAAAACCATTGCAGTAATTTTTAACCGTGAACAAACCGGTCCAGTGTTGGGTTGGACTTCAGCCATTGGTGCGTACGGGGCTTTTTGGATACCCATAATTTTGGGTGAGCAAAT
Organism: Oceanospirillales bacterium; assembly: GCA_003232965.1. Classification (GTDB taxonomy): domain Bacteria; phylum Pseudomonadota; class Gammaproteobacteria; order Xanthomonadales; family SZUA-36; genus SZUA-51. The sequence goes on along the minus strand of QIKG01000139.1, from coordinate 1,522 downwards.
TAAATTATCCACACCAGAATATGCGCTGTATGGATTTGCGGTTTTTTACGGTCTCTGTCTTATTTTAAATTGGTGGTTTTATTTGCGCCCTAACGCAGAGTTTCAGAATCCTTAATAGGAAAATGATAGGCAAGCAGCCTTTAATATAAAAACATTTGAGAAAAGTAATTATGAGCCATTTTTTAGATAGATTAAGCTACTTCACAAAACAAAAGCCAGAAGAGTTTTCATCTGGGCACGGTATAACAACCGATGAGAGCCGTGACTGGGAGCGGGTTTACCGCGACCGCTGGGCGCACGACAAAGTAGTGCGCTCTACTCATGGGGTTAACTGTACTGGTTCGTGTAGTTGGAAAATATATGTAAAACGAGGCTTGGTAACCTGGGAAACTCAGCAAACAGATTATCCCCGTACTCGCGATGATCTACCCAACCATGAGCCGCGAGGATGTGCACGAGGCGCCAGTTATTCCTGGTATTTATATAGCGCTACCCGACTTAAATATCCGATGATTCGTAGTCGCTTATTGCGCTTGTGGAGGCAGGCAAAACAGCAGCACCCAGATCCAGTAGATGCCTGGGGCTCTATTATGAGCAATGAAGAATCCTGTAAGTCATACAAGTCAGTTCGTGGTCTTGGTGGATTTGTTCGGGGTGACTGGGAGGAGATTAATGAAATAATTACAGCCTCTAATGTATCTACAATCAAGCAGTATGGCCCTGATAGAATTTCTGGCTTTTCACCCATTCCGGCCATGAGCATGGTCTCTTATGCTGCAGGTAGCCGTTATCTATCCTTAATTGGAGGGGTTTGCCTAAGTTTTTATGATTGGTACTGTGATCTGCCGCCTGCATCCCCACAAGTATGGGGCGAGCAGACCGATGTGCCAGAAAGCGCGGATTGGTATAACTCATCATACATAATTGCCTGGGGTTCAAATGTTCCACAAACTAGAACTCCCGATGCGCATTTTTTTACTGAAGTAAGGTATAAAGGCACAAAAACCGTAGCCGTTACCCCGGATTACTCTGAAGTTGCAAAACTTTGCGACCAATGGATGCCAGCCAGGCAAGGTACAGATGCGGCTCTAGCAATGGCTATGGGTCATGTGATTTTATCTGAGTTTCATAGGGATAATCCCAGCAACTACTTTGATGAATACTGCCGTACCTACACCGATATGCCATTTTTGATCTGTTTGGACGAGCATGAGTCTGGCTTTGTAGCAGGCCGAACTTTACGGGCCAGTGATATAGACGGGCTGGATGCTGATGAAAAAGCAGAATGGCAATCTATATTGATTGATGAGCACACCAATAAATTGGTGGTTCCAAATGGTACGGTGGGATCGCGCTGGAGTTCGGTTAAAGGTAAATGGAATCTTGAAAACAAGAATGTCGCCGATGGTTCAGAAATCTTACCGTTAAAGTCATTACTGGATAAGCATGATGAAGTGCTAGAAGTTTCGTTTCCATATTTTGCTTCAAAAGAGCATGATCAAGAAATATTCAAGCACACCAA
>QIKG01000180.1 GCA_003232965.1 Oceanospirillales bacterium | reverse complement strand
CGGGGTTGGCATCAAAAAACTCTAAATTCTGGCAATAATCAAAGACTATAAACTCTTTTTTATGTTCTCCTGGTGCAAACAGGTCTTCGCATAGGCGTGTGCCTCTGCCGATCATTTGCCAGAATTTTGTTTTTGAACGTACGAGTTTGAAGAAAACAAGATTCACTATTTCCGGCACATCGATGCCGGTGTCCAGCATGTCTACTGAGGCCACTATCACAGGGTCTTTCTTCTTTACGCTGAAATCGTCGATTAGACTCTGTGCATATTTAACTGAATAATCCACTTTGCGGCAGAACTTGCCTGCCAACCCCGGGTAGTTTTTATCGAATTGCTCTACTATAAAATCAGCATGTTTTGTGTTCTTTGCGAAGATGATGGTTTTTCCCAGTTTGTCACCGCCTTCAACTTTGATGCCATTTTCCATCAGGTGCATTAAGACTTTATTGACTGTATCAATATTTATTTAATGCAGATGAACCTATCTCTTCTTTTAATTCACCCGTTTCTCTATCGTAAAACTCTTCCTGTAACTCATATTCTTCCTGCTCTTCCGGTGGCAGGTCTTTGTATTTGATGCCTTCACGTTGAAACTTAAGCGGTACGGAAATGGCGCGAGGTGGCACCAAATATTCATCGGCTACGGCCTTATCCAGTTCATAGGAATATGTCGGCTGGAAATCTTCCAACTCAAATAACTTATAGGTATTACGATCTACCTCACCTCTGGGTGTGGCCGTTAGCCCCAGCAACAGGGAATCAAAATAATCAAAGATCGCACCGTATTTCTGATACACGGAACGGTGGGCTTCATCGATGATGATCAAATCAAAGTGCGCGACACTGAAGAGTTCTTTCTGATCTTTTTTGGTACCGTCTATGCAGTTAAGCATGGTGGGATAAGTCGAAAACAGCACTCTTGCATCTTCCTGCTTTTTGTCCAACAGACTGGCAACGGATACATGCGGCAGGTGTTTATTAAATTCCCGCTTGGCCTGATTCACCAGAGCCACTCTATCTGCCAGGAATAATACTTTTCTCGCCCAGTTAGCACGCATCAACATATCTACCAGGGCAATCGACAATCTTGTCTTACCTGTTCCCGTTGCCATCACGATTAAACTTTTACGTTTACGATGGGTGCCGAAACTTTCCATTACACGGGCAGCGGCTTCCATCTGGTAATATCGCCCGGTGATGTCTTTTTTAGGTTGCAGGGCCGTTAAATCCTGGCGACTACTGCGCTGATTTATTTTCCACTGCAATTCATCGAGTGTGGCAAAACCCTGAACTTCTCTGGGCGGGTAAAACTGATCATCCCACAACCAGGTAGTGTAGCCATTGGAGTAATAAATAATCGGACGCTGGTCGTGGTGCTTTTCAAGGCAGTCGGCATATAGCAAGGCCTGTTGCTTGCCGATATTTGGATCTTTGCGTGTACGCTTGGCCTCTACCAGTGCTACCGGCTTACCATCCTTACCCCACATGACATAATCGACATAACCCGTGCCTGTGCGTTCACCGGATGCGGTTGGCATACAGTCCAGCACCTCGTATTCCTCGACATTCTCGGCTTTGGGGTTCCAGCCTGCTTCGCGCAGCATGACATCAATAATCAACTCGCGGGTCTGCGCTTCAGTGTATTCATCACTGCCAATGGTTTCCTTATTTTCTTCCTTAACCTGTTGCAGCAAGGCCAATTGTTGTTTTAGTTCGGCCAGCTCACTTTCGGTTTGTGATAACTTTGCATGAGCTAAATTCGCCGATTCATCTTTGGCTTTTAACTCAACCTGTAACTTTTCTAATTGTTGGGCGGATAAATGCGGTGCATCCGGCTCGGCTTTGGGCAACCATGACGGCTGAAACTGCCCCGGCTTTGCCCCGCCTCGCGTATACACCCGCGCCAGCCAGCCCAGAAACTGAAACAGGGCGACCGCGGTTTTAAAACCTTCCTGTTCGGAAATCTCCTGATCGCCATGTACAGCAACATTCCCCAGGCGATGGATAAATTTAATGTCGTGAAATAAGCCTCTTTTTATATTCCGTGCAAAGGTCGGCTCGTGAATCATCGCCGCCAGGCTTTTTTCGTAGGGAACTTTTAAGGCGGTGTCATTGGCAAATAGCCATTTCAGCGCGATTTCTAGAGTACGGCGGGCGTAGATAGAGGCGGCACGTGGGTCGCGCAGGGCATAGGCTTCTACCTGCTGCGCATCTTGCAGCAGAAAAGCCCAGTGTTCCTTTAAAAATGAAAAATTGCTCGATCGCCCCATATCAATGTTTTTTATTCTTCCCCACTTCTTCAAGTTGCTTTGTTAATTGCTCTAAATCTTTTCGGTCGGCTTCTTCTGCATCATCACTTAAGCGCTGCTGCTGCTGATTAAATTTATCATATTCCTGCTCGGCCAGTTGTTTGGCTAGCGTATGCCTTACCTTGCCCGCATGGTCGAGAATATTACGATCGTTCAAGCTTAAAAAACCATCGAGCTTTTTTATCCAGTCGGTCATGCTCATGGGTATACGTCGCATTGCCTGACCTTCGGCAAAAATAAGGTATTGTTCCACCAGGTTATTTAATGCCCGCAATTCATCTTCCTGTAAATAGTTTTTGGCATTCACCACATCCTGTTTACGCACTTTACTGCCACGCCAGTTGGTTAAGCCCATATTGCTTTCATCACTATTGGCGCGGCTTTTAATGGTTTCAGCGGCAGTCTTGCCGGTAATCGCCCAATGCACTTTATTTTGTACGGTTTTGAAAAACGCGATACTGCCTTCCTGTGTCGGGTCGTAATCGACGCTGGTGGCATAAATATCGGTGATTTTCTGGTAAAAGCGTTTTTCGCTGGTGCGAATATCCTGAATGCGGCGAGTCAGTTCTTCAAAATAAT
>QIKG01000004.1 GCA_003232965.1 Oceanospirillales bacterium | reverse complement strand
GCTGGCGCCAGCAGAAACTTGTTTTCCTGGCCCAGGGAGAAGCTCCATTCACTCTCGCCTACGGTAACAGCCAAATAGCAGCGAGCAATCATCATGGGATAAATGACCTCATTAAGGGAATGACAAACAAAAGTGACATGCTCGATGAAGTCACTCCTGGAAATCCCATTAAAAACACTAATATAGCCAAGCTTAACCCTGAGCCTGAAAAAACCATTGCGTGGGGACTTATTGGCTTGTGGCTGTTACTGATACTTGGCACTGCTGTTTTAGGCTATATGGCGTATCGCCTATACCGACAAATGAATGAGTAAGGAGACAGCGCCAAACCACGGCTACATTGTGTTTCATTCATCAGGGCATGCAACTGAAGTAGTGCTTTTTGAAAACCTTCTTTATTAGGGCACCTCTATTAATTCTGGATGCTGGATGCGTCAGATTGAGATTCAAAATTTGACGATTCAAGGCGTGAAAAGCAGGTAATAGCTTGCTATTGGCAAGTTTCACAACGCAGAAGCGGCGAATTTTGGACTCAAGATGCGCGTTCATTGAATTAATAGAGGTGCCCATTAATAGGTTTATGCCTAGATCCTGCAAGTGATCGTGCTTAGGCAGTGCACCAACAGTAGGCGCTCTTAGGCGAGATATTGATTTGTAGAATTGAGTGGGATCCTCATTGTGATTGCCGAAAAGTTTCATTTGCTATACGGATCAAGAGCTTGTGCTGAGTGAGTGCGAGCACTTGCAGAATTTAGGTTATAAGCAATTTTACTTAGCTAAAACTCGGCTGCGATAGCTATTTGTTTAGGGCCTGCTTTATAGCCTGAAGTTTATCGTGGGCAAGTGTGGTATTTCGTGGCCCCATGCGCAGCATTTGTTTTTGTAAGGGCGAAAGATTTTCCAACGCTTCATCTTTGTATTTATACACTACTGATGTATGGGTAAGCTCAATTTCACCCTCAGGCAAGTTTGGGGTTTCTAGCATCTCTTCTATTGCTCGCTGAAGCGTTGTATCAAATGTTTTGTCTGCATAACCCAGCTCCGCGTAAGCCTCCTCCAGCAGGGGTGAGAGCTGACGATAGCTTGATACCATTAAGTCGGTGTCGATCGCTGTAAAAATATCGAGGTAGTGGTTATAACGCTCGTAGTTGGCGACTTGTAAATACTCTTTATCGCCTATTTTTTCAATCTTGAACTTTTCTTTTGGTTTAGGTATGGAGATATATTTTTGGGCTACTTTTCCATTCGCGACATTATCAATAACCACCACAAACTTACGCAGAGATTCTTCGGTTGTCATCCACTTCAGCCACTCTTTGCTCGGATAAAGCTGGCCGAGTGTGGCAATAGCAAGGTCATTGCTATCATCAAGCACTGGCTGCTGCGGTTTCGGGATGGTGTTTTCTATTTCAAAAGGGAGCGGGGCTTCAGCCGGAACAGGTCGCTTAGTGTTTTCTGTTTTTATGGGAGCTAGAACAACAGCCTGTGGTTGGGCAGCCACCGGTTGATTTTGCTGCGGTTGCCAGATAAAGGCAAAGTAAAAACCACCGGCTATCAGCAAAAGAATAACTATGACAAGCCACGACCAAAGGCTTTTCTGCCTAGCGCTTGCCGCATCACGGCGAAGTTTTTCTTCATACTTTTCTTGTTCCATTATTCTCAGCCTATTTTTCCCTCACACTAATACCAGACTTTTCTACTGACTGATAGTTCAATTCAGAAAGTCCTGCGGCGCTACGGACGGCCCAATTCAGTGGGTTTTCGTTCTAGTCATAATGTGTCTACTATACCGGGTTTTCGGGCGACTATTTGTGCTACCGCTCGATTCGGTTTTTTTAAAATACCTTCGAAACTGTGAATGATTTCCCAACCATGGAAGATTGCTTCTAGTTCCCCTGGCCGTAACAGGAAATCCGGATTATTCGGTCTCCCGAAACGCCGATTTTCGGTGGTGAAGGTTTCATATACCACCAAGCCTGTTGACATAGTAGCAGCAATTAGTGCCGGGAACAGTGGTCGGTGAAGATAGCGAAATCCCAGTATCGCACTAAACTGGCGTTCAGCTAGTGGGTTTATATCCGCTACTTCAAGGTCTACTTGCCAGCAACTACCGGGTAGTGATGTCGCTGTTAAATGCGCATCTATCCCGGCTAGGGCTGATTCGGATTTATCCGCAAAGACTACATCCACACCGCTTTCTGCCAATACCAAACCATTACGGCCATCACCGCAGGCAAGATCAAGAACCGGCGCTGTGCTACCCAGCGAAGTCAGCAAATCAAAATGCTCCAGCAGTAGTTGTGTGGTTTTCTGTTCAGCCATTAGCCTGATAGTCGAAATCTAATAATCAGCGGCGCGTTCTTTGGACAAAAAACCGGAGTTTTTCTGATTACCGCGCCAGTTCTTAATATCAATTTTTTTATGTGCGATATTCCAGTCACCACAGATAACCACATCCCGTTCGTCTTTGGCCAGATCAACAATATGGGCAACCCCGCGGCCATCATGGCTGAGATCAGTGATATCGGCCTCTCGAAGTTCAGTTGGGATTTTTCTACGCCGGCGTCTGGACATTGTTTATTCCTGGGTAAAGTTTGTAGCTATTATAACCAACGCTGAAAGCCGCATTGATTTTAATTCAGGGTAGACTATTTTACTCAGGTAATGCCTTACTGCAT
>QIKG01000056.1 GCA_003232965.1 Oceanospirillales bacterium | reverse complement strand
GGATCCTCATTGTGATTGCCGAAAAGTTTCATTTGCTATACGGATCAAGAGCTTGTGCTGAGTGAGTGCGAGCACTTGCAGGATTTAGGTAATACCTAATTGAATTAAACCTAATGTTAATCGGGGCGAGGATTTCGACCCAATAAATGGAAAACAAATTTGTCTACAGACACTAGCACTATAAATGCCAGGATTCTGCCGCTTGCTGAGCATGGCATCAAAAAAAGTCGAGTTGACCGCTTCGCTATTCAGGTCATTCGTACACTTAACGAAGCCGGCTATCACGGCTATATCGTTGGTGGCGGGGTGCGCGACCTGCTGCTTGATATGAAGCCTAAAGACTTTGATATCGCCACAGATGCCACACCAGAACAGGTGCGCGGATTGTTTCGGCGCTCACGAATAATTGGCAGACGTTTCCGCTTGGTACATGTGTACACGCGCGGCGAGCTTCTGGAAGTGGCAACTTTTCGTGGCCCGACCAATGCCAAGGCAAACAAAACCTGTGAAAACAGCGGTCGAATATTATCTGATAATAGCTATGGCAGTATGGCGGAAGACGCTATCCGTCGTGACTTTACCATCAACGCGTTATTCTATGACCCTTTAGCTGAAGAAATTCACGATTTTGTCGGTGGCTATGAAGACCTCAAACAGCGTTTATTACGGGTAATTGGTGACCCTGAACTACGCTACCGGGAAGATCCTGTCAGGGTTTTGAGGGCAGCAAGATTTACTGCCAAACTTGGCGTTAAAACCGACGCTGCCAGTGAAAAACCCATCCGCGAAGCCGGGAAATTGTTGGCCAATGTACCACCCGCGCGTCTGTTTGATGAGGTTCTGAAGCTATTACTCAGTAGTCATGCGGTGGCAAGCTTTGCTGCATTACAACACTGGGGGCTGGTACATCAGCTGTTTCCTCAGTTGCAGTGTCACTCCGGTGGTGTTGTTAATGAAGGGCCGTTATTGAAACAGGCTATGGCGAATACTGATGAACGGGTTCAGCAGGGCAAGCCGGTAACCCCGGCGTTTTTGTATGCAGCGCTGTTGTGGGAGCCGTTGAAAAAACGCGCCAGCCACTATCAGGAAAAAGGCTATTCAAGCCAAGACGCACTCATTGTTGCGGGTGACGAAGTCATCGCCAGGCAATGCAAGGTAACTGCAATTCCCCGGCGCTTCTCTGCGGTTACGCGCGGTATTTGGTCTATGCAACCGCGCTTTGCAAAAACCCAAGGGGCTCGTGCCTGGCGCCTATTGAATGAACGCAAATTCCGCGCAGCTTATGATTTTCTGATTCTTCGATCCTTAGAAGATGAGTCTCTGGTAGCGTTGGTTAAATGGTGGACAGATATCCAGGAGCTTTCTCAGGAGGAACAGGAAAAACTCATTTTCAAATCTGCTAAATCCGGTCGTCGGCGGCAAGCTCGTAGGAACAAATCACCAAGTAAACCCGTCGCCAATCAGGATGGCTGCTGACATTTCATTAGTTTACCTTAGCCTTGGTGGTAACTTAGGCGATGTTGCAATGCATTTTGAGCAAGCCCGCCAAGCACTTGAAAGTCACCCCAAGATTACTTCGTTGCGTGCATCTTCCCAATACACCAGTACAGCCTGGGGTGGGGGAGTGGTTGATGTATCAATGCAAAATGACTATCTGAATGAGGTTATTGAACTCGAAACCAGTCTGCCAGCGAAAGGCCTGTTGGGTTTCTGCCAACAGCTAGAGCTTGAGGCCGGACGCCAGCCACAGGCCGAACGCTGGGCCGCACGACCACTGGATATCGATATTTTGCTTTATGGGCAGCAGGTGTTATGCACTTCAATACTTGAGCTGCCACATCCGCGAATGCTAAAGCGAGCCTTTGTATTGAAACCTTTAGCGGAACTTAGTCCTAAGTTACAAATACCGGGAGCTGATCAGGTTTTAGCTGCGTTGCAGGCGTTAAGTTCAACAGAAAGAAACACTACACAACGGCTTGTAATTAGTGCAAAGGAATCGTAGCGAGGGAAAGCCTGGTTTGAAGCAAAATATTTCATTATTTGAAGAGAATAGCTGGCTATTTGATGAAAATAATGGAATGTTTTGGTCAAATCCAGCTTTTCCGCAGTAGATTACTTCTTTCTCGGTCAGGCACTAATTAGCTCAATCACAGCCACTAATAGTTGGTTAATATTTAAAGCTTTACTTGTGGTATAAATGTTAAATTGACTTGCAATTATGCCTAAAAGTGGTATTATTACCACCACCTTGGAAGAACTGAATAAGTAATGACAAGGTCGCAGGGCGTGTAAACGGATACATCACTCCAAAAGCCTGCCTCTCCTCGCCTATTGGGGAGAGGCCTTTTTTTTGCCTGAAATTCCATCTCCTTCAATGTATTTTCTGTTCTGCTAAGTAGCTAGTCGCTATTAAGGGGTTATTAAGGGCTTATTGAGGCCTAGGTCATTGGAATCAATATCGCTTGCGTGAATCAGTGATAAACTTGGCTATTCTGTCCCAAATAAACGAAATACCTATTACGCAAATTTCACATGCCTGACAATAAACCAAACTTACTCTCCGTGTTGTGTAAAAACAACAACAATCCGCAAGCGCCCACTCTGGCGGACTTATTCACAC
>QIKG01000261.1 GCA_003232965.1 Oceanospirillales bacterium | reverse complement strand
TCCCCATGAGAGGTAGTCCATACCACAGAGGTCACTTAATTGGGTGAATAAGAATTCATCTTGATCGCGCAGGTCACGGGCTACATCCAGCCAGTGTTCCGGGCTGATTTCCAGGGTAACCATGTCACTGGTATCAGTGATAGACACTAGCCGGTCTGCGCTAAAAAACGCTTCAAGCTGAGATACAAATTGACTCTTTTGTTTTGCCATTATTAGATCCGATTACGCCCTGGCAATTGTGTTGGTACGGCGAACTTTTTTCTGCAGTTGCAAAATACCGTAAATTAGAGCTTCCGCGGTTGGCGGGCAGCCGGGAACATACACATCCACAGGTACAATGCGGTCACAGCCACGGGTAACGGCATAGGAATAGTGGTAGTAACCACCACCGTTGGCACAGGAACCCATAGAAATAACCCACTTGGGCTCTGCCATTTGGTCATAAACTTTACGCATTGCCGGTGCCATTTTGTTTACCAGTGTTCCAGCAACAATCATCACATCAGCTTGGCGTGGGCTGGGGCGAAAAAGCACCCCGAAACGATCAAGATCGTAACGCGAAGCACCTGCTTGCATCATCTCGATAGCACAACAGGCCAGACCGAAAGTCATTGGCCACATGGAACCGGTCATCGCCCAATTAACTAGGTGATCCAGACTGGTAGTAACCACACCGCGTTTTAATAAAGGATTGTTATCCGCATTGGGTCGCAAGATATCATCGATTTCATTGAGCACTGGCAGTTTCATTTAGTTACTCCCATTCCAGCGCCCCTTTCTTCCACAGATAAGCCAGACCAATTGCCAGCTCAAGGGTAAACACAATGACGGCGGCAAATGCGGTAAGTCCGACATCTTCCATCACTATAGCCCAGGGCACAAAGAAAGCGATTTCTAGATCGAAAATGATAAACAGGATGGCAACAAGGTAAAAACGCACATCAAACTGCATGCGGGCATCATCGAAGGCTTCAAAGCCACATTCGTATGCGGAGAGTTTATCTTCGCTCGGGCGGTTGGGCCCCAAGAGACCACCGATAAGCAGTAATACAATACCAAGACCTACCGAAATGGCGATAAAAATGAATACAGGCCAATATTCGTTTAGCATTCTGTTTCCCTCGTACCGGCACTACCGATACCTACTAAAATGGTTGTTTAAACCTGAAACCGAGCATCGATTGCCAATTACTCGCTTCTTAATTCAATTCATCAACACTCAATTTAACAGCTCGTATTGTCCTGTAATTGAGTTCATCTTCACTTGACCGAGATCAGAGAGAACACAGTTCTCGATCCCGATTGACCATAATATTAATCCGTAAGTCTAAGTTTATTAAGTGACTATAACGAATCAAAATCAGATGGTGCCGAAGGCCGGACTCGAACCGGCACGGCTTACGCCACTACCCCCTCAAGATAGCGTGTCTACCAATTCCACCACTTCGGCATTATCTGAAAGCTCTAACTTTTTGGTGCTTCGCCCTCAGGCATGTCATCTACAGCGGTTTCTTCAACAGCCTGATCGACTGTCGGCATATCATCTGCCATGTTTTCAACAGCTTGCTCAGCAGTGTTAGCCGCAGGAGCCTCAACAGGAATCGTATCCGGCATCTGGGTGATAACACTGTCGTTGGCGACTACGCCAAGATCATCCTCAATCGTAGCCTTCGACATATTCGATGCCATTACTGCCATCGACATGGAAATCACGAAGAATAAGATTGCCGCAACCGAAGTGGTACGAGTGAGGAAGTTGCTGCTCGAGGCACCACCACCAAACGCTGCACCGGCAGTCGCGCCTGCGCCACGCTGAACTAAAATCAGAGCGATCATACCGATAGCCAAAAGCACATGAAAAATATTTAATAACTGCATAATAGTTTAATCTAAAGTTTAATCTAAATTTTATCTAATGCTACAACAGACAGTTTTATAGCTGATCTTTTTCCGATCAACTCAACGGTTTACGCCACCGCATTGTAAATTGCGAGGAAGTCTTCAGCGGCAACCGTCAATGTCTGTTTGAGCAAATAATTCAGCGGCATTTGATCCCTTAACACTGCCGCCATACAAAATCCTAAGCTGGCCGGCAATTATACCATCCAATGCAGTCAGTTTGTCACGAATAAATGCGTGAATTTCCTGCGCCTGTTCGGGGCTTGCTGTTTTGCCAGTACCAATTGCCCACACAGGCTCATACGCTAATACGGCTTTGGCAAAGCCATCTATACCGGTTTTCACCAGCACCGCATCAATCTGACGAGATATTACGGCTTCTGTTTCACCCGCCTCGCGCTCTTCCAAGCTTTCGCCAACACACAAAACTGGCACTAAACCTGCGGCTAATGCAGCGGCAAACTTATCTGCAACCCGTGCATCGCTATCTCCGTAGGACGCACGGCGCTCAGAATGCCCCACCAGCACCATCTGGCAGCGAAGATCTACCAGCATTGCCGCGCTGATTTCACCTGTATGTGCCCCGGCCGGACTTTCATTTAAGTCCTGTGCGCCAAACTGCAGAGGAGTGTTAGCGGCTATCTCTGCAACTGTATTCAGATAAGGGAAAGGCGGAAACACAGCCATCTGCACTAAGCTGTCCGGACTAAAGCCGTCGGCTACAGCACTTGCCAGTTCTTTTGCCATGGCATTGCTGCCGTTCATTTTCCAATTACCGGCAACCAGTATCTTACGCATAACAAATTCCTTGCTTGAGATGAATCGTGAATGTAATAGAGTAGAATACTCAGCAGACCACCAACAGGCAAGTACATCATGCAAACTAACTCAAGTAATAAAACCGCTTTAATCACAGGCGCATCTGCAGGGCTGGGGGCAGAGTTTGCCCGGCAATTGGCGGCTCAAGGTAACAATCTTGTGCTGACTGCCCGGCGCACTGATCGCCTGGAAGCCTTAGCCGCTGAGCTGGCTGAAACATTTGGGATTAAAACCCATGTTTACACCGCCGACCTAGCCGACCCGGACAGCCCACGGCAGTTGTGTGAAAAGCTGGCCGCTGATGGTGTTGATATCGACATTTTGATTAACAATGCAGGCTATGGCGTAACCGGCACTTTGACAGTTCCCGCCTGGAAAACCCATGCTGATTTTCTTAATGTTATGGTCAATTCACTGGTTGAGCTTTGCTATCTTTTACTACCAGCTATGCAACAGCGGGGCTTTGGAAAAATCATCAATGTCGCCTCAATGGCAGCGCTACTACCCGCAGCAGCCGGACACACACTGTATGCGGCCAGCAAAGCCTTCGTGGTGCGTTTTTCTGAATCGCTGGCGATGGAAAACCTTAATACGGGCGTTAAAGTCCAGGCGCTCTGCCCTGGATTTACTTATACAGAATTTCATGATGTAACCGGCACTCGCGAGTCAATGTCAGGCATGTCGGAAAAAATGTGGTTGAAAGCTGAAGATGTAATTAGTTATTCACTGGCTCAAATTGACCAGAAAGATAGCTTGCCTGTTTCAATTCCCGGTCGGCAGTACCGCACAATTGAGCGCCTGATGCGCTGGCTACCCAAAAAAATGGCCTACAAGAATATGCGTAAACGGGCTAAAGATTTCCGCCAGCTTGATTGATAGGTAGATAGTTTGTTGGGTAATTGATTGATTAAAACTATGAGGGAATTGCTCTAGTCACGATATTTCAGCCGCTGCACTACATTGCCATTTTCGATATGAAAAGCGCGAGTATCGCCACGCCGGGGATAATAGGTCCACACTAAGCGGTAAACTACAACGGGAATACGCGGATAGATGTACCCCGGCAAGTGCTGAGGATAGTGGTGTTGACCGGGGTAAACAGTCACCGGGTAATAACTTTCATGATCCGGTTCTCCACAGCGCCGGTACAGATCTACCAGCGTCTTACCTGCACCATCTAGGTCGCTGCCGCTGCAATTACTTTTTTCCGGAGCCCGGTTAAAACCATAAGCCAGTGTTTGTTCCGCCCGGAGCACACCATTGCGAAATACCATTCTACGGACTAATTTACGCGGCCCGAAATTAATATACCAAGCTTCCATCCCATCTGTCAGCTGCAAGGCATAGGGTGAATTATCCAGAGCCGCAGGCCTAGACCAGCGTTCAATCCA
>QIKG01000189.1 GCA_003232965.1 Oceanospirillales bacterium | reverse complement strand
TGAAGGCAAAGTCGGCAGCATCACCCATACGGTAGACATGAACGGCAGCGTGCGTAATGAATATGACTACGACACGTTTGGCACCCGCACCAACGTGAAAACGGCGAGCACCGGTTCAAACCAGCATTTTGGTTACACCGGTGAAATGCAAGATGCCGAAAGCGGCTTGCTTTACCTGCGGGCGCGGTACTATGATCCTTCTATCGGGCGGTTTATTAGCGCCGACCCGTACCTGGGCAGGATGGCCGAGCCGGTGACACAGAACCGGTATATCTATGTGCATAATAATCCGTTGTTGTTTGTGGATCCGTTAGGAAATGATGCCTCTGATTATATTGATGGAGTAAATTCTGCTGGAATAGGTTTTACTGATTATCTAGGTTATACCGCTGGCTTAAGCGGGTTACAGGGTGGGGAGAGGCAAAATGAGGTAGCGGAGTATCTAAGAGTTTATGAGGGGATAATGGGTCAAATATCATCAAATCCGAGCGCTGCATTGGATGCTGCGACCAATGCCGTTAATACGTCTTATCAAGATAACCCTGATTTTATCCGAGGTAGGTCATTAGTGGGGCCAAGTATAAAAATGATTATTCAGCCTGTAGGTAGTGGTAGCTCTATGATTAGTTTAGGCTTTGCTTTGATGGCTGCAAATGGCGATGCTTTACGAGCAATTGAAAATGGTGCCAGCTCAGTTGATGAGCTAGTACAGGCAATGTTGCTGGGAGATCCATTGGGTGGCATGTGTACTAGCGCCTTTTAATTCTATTAGGTGCTATTAAATGAAGACTTTATTATGTCCAAGTTGCAACAAGCAAGCGTGTTCATTAGTTAATAAAATGACTTGTGGAAGATTGTTTCCTATTATATGTAAAGGTTGTGGCATTCGACTATATCCAACCTCTTATTTTAGATCGATAGTCGACGTTTTAGCTTTTATTATGATTCCGGTGGTTACAGTTTGGGGGATAGAGCTATGGGATAGTTGGATTCCAGCGATAGTCTATTTAGGGTTAGCTCTCACACTTGAATTTGTGTGGAAAGGATTGTCGCCACTTAATGTAATTGATCGGTAAAAAAAACTAAGTAACTAAGGGGTCAAATCGTACGCCGTTATCGGCAACTTATCTAGCAGGTTAAAGTCCTGTCCGGGGAATTGCCCATTCACCCCGGTAGTACCGCAAAGCAATATTTGAGTAATTGAATGTTGTAAGTTTTGAAATCAAAGGGGTCAGAGTAGAATGGCGCTAACTTAAGCGCGCTTTGCACAATATTTTCCTCTATGCGGAAGCTCTTTCATTTCACGTCTTGGCAGCATCATTAATTGAAATGGTTTTGGCCTTCGTTTAACGCAGCGAGGTTCATGCCTTCCTGGTCGTTCTGGAACAATATTCCCCGCAATTGAATCATGTAAAATAGCTATTAATCGTTGTTGTTCCTTGCCATCAATTTGCGCTCGATTTAAATGGGGTTCCCACTGTCGTAGTGCTTGTACACTACCTTTAAAACTGATTCGGCGTACCCGTTTGTCATGTTTTTGTGCCGCCTCAAGCATGAGATGGCGGATACAGTTATAGGCAATCAAGTTCACAATGATCTCCTTGCGTATCATCTCTGGACTTTTGCAACGCAGAATATCCATTCCCATCGTTGTTTTTATATCACGAAAGAATAACTCGACATCCCAGCGTTGAAAATAAAGATCCGCTATTTCATTAGCGGGGTACACGCTGGAGTCCAGTAATGTGGTTACGAT
Organism: Oceanospirillales bacterium; assembly: GCA_003232965.1. Taxonomy (GTDB): domain Bacteria; phylum Pseudomonadota; class Gammaproteobacteria; order Xanthomonadales; family SZUA-36; genus SZUA-51. The sequence goes on along the minus strand of QIKG01000189.1, from coordinate 3,167 downwards.
ATGAAAGGCCTTAACTCTAAAACCAGGTTGATCCACTGTCACTTTGATTTGGCGTAGAACAAGCGTTTCAGGTAGTGTATCCCAGTCCGATTTTGAATAGCTTGAGGCCTTGCTTCTTATCGGCCTTTCCCACTTAATGAGTAGATCATCTTTGCCCAGTACTTTGGTCGATTCAACAGCCGTGACCGGCGTTCGACGAGCGAGTGTAATCACCGAGTCGACCGCTTTATCCCGCAAGCTAGACATGTCGTAATAACTACAAAAACAAGGAATATATCGCCTGAGCTAAACGTATCCCATTGCTGGCGAAGCATCGGTAATTCATGGCTTTTTTTGTTACCGACTTGATGACTTAGCAACGCGCCAGTTTGCAGGCAAAAACAAGCGCAAATAGAGGCCTGTGGAAAACCACAGCCTATTTTTTGGTGCCGCTGTTGCTGCCTGGTTGGAAGGGGTGTCTGGCATGCTGACACCAGTGCCATCCACTTTGATGACTCGGCGACCATTCATGAGGCTGGGTTTAGCGCTATTTTTGAGTTGTCTGGCGGTGTGATTTAAGATCGCTTCAAGATCAGAGCGGTCCAGTTTCTGTCGTGCCTTACAATAGGCGGCGGTTGATGATGCGGGCAACGGCATTGATTTTAGCGCGGCGTGAGCTTGAATTTTACGTACGACTTCCTGGCAGCCTCCATCAGCATCCAGCACCTGAGACAGAAAAGCCCAAAAGGTATTCTCATAATTAAAAACACGTTGGCGACTAAATGATCCTTTTTTGGTTGGGCGTAAATACTTACCAGGAATAAAGCTGCCAAAACATTCACCAAGCTGACTGAATGATTTTTGTTTCAGGCTGACCATCTTGTCAGCAAGGGGTTCTACGGAGTGTTTGAAGGTGAAACCCAGGCAGTAAAAACGTTTGATTTTGCATAGCAAATTATGCCATTTTTGAGGGGTTTTTACGGCATAAATTTGATGCTGAAAGCGCTTAAGTTAGTGCCATTCGGGTCTGAGTAACCTTTCTTGGCGCTATTCTAGCAGATAGATATGTTACTCTGACCCCAGTTATCCACAGTGCATGTAGTCCTGCTTGATGATCCTGACGTAATCCTGCCATTCATTACCCAGCCGACCCCAGGCTTCAACCATGTCGCTACCGTTTCGAGAAATGAAATAACAAATAAAAAAAAGGAATAAATATTGAGACACCAAATGAAAGAATGATCATAAAATGCAAACCCTCATCCGCTCCTTTATTAGCCATAAGATTAACTAAATACAAACCACCAGGTCCCAATAGAGATATTGAAATCAAAGCAAAAAACCGAACTAAATCGACCCTAGGAGTTCCTTTAAAACTATTAACTAACTTGACAATATAGGCCGCATAAACACCAAGAGACAAACCAATAATTATTGCGACTAAGATTGTTAATATCATTCCACCGAACCAGATGATTTTTCAGCCATAAAAGTATAAATATTTGTAGTACAGAATTTTTTCTAGCAAACAAAACTAGCGACATGATCCCATTTGTTCAAAGAAACCCGAAGTTTCTTTCCACATAGAATCAGCATCTAACATACCTATACCAGCGCTACCAGTTGCTGCGGCCAGTGAACCACTCATATCCCCTCTAGCAACACTTGATTTAGCACTACCCCCCACCAACCTAAGATTAGATAATGCATTATTTAATGCAATTTTATTTCCTATGCCTCCGGTCACCGAACCCACCAAGGCACCACCCAATGCTGCGTCACCTGCTTGAGATAAAGTCCCCCCGTTTGCTAAAACAGTTCCTCCTGCAGTTATACCACCACTTGCACCACCACTCGCCATCCAGCCAGCAACCGATCCGCCGGCACCTGCTGTCGCTGCAAATGCAGCCCCCGTCAGCCCCCCAACAAGAAATGCCATTCCAACATCAGAGGCATTACCACCATTATAGTATGTTACAGCGGCATTACCCACACCACCGATAAGCCCCCCAATAAGTGCAGCAATACAATTAGGACAATTCCCACTCGGATCACTAAACAACAACGGATTATTATGCATCACCGGCTCGGCCATCCTGCCCAGGTACGGATCGGCGCTAATAAACCGCCCGATAGAAGGATCATAATAGCGTGCACGTAGGTAAAGCAAGCCGCTTTCGGCATCTTGCATCTCGCCGGTGTAACCAAAGTGCTGGTTGGGGTCGGTGTTGGCTGTTTTAACATTTGTGCGGGTGCCAAACGTGTCGTAATCGTATTCATTGAGGATACTGCCGTTCATGTCGACTGTGTGGATGATGCCTTCATGTAGATCGTTCTTTAAGAGGTGATAATGCTTTCCACACAGAATCAATCATAATCACCAATCCGATATATACAAGAGCAGGAAGCCAGCTATCCCATTTACCTGCGCCCCAGAGCGCTGCCACCGGAATTAGAAAAATACCTAAAAGATGTATTACCGGTCTAAAATAAGAAATCGGATATAAGTGAATGCCGCAATTCTGACACACAATAGGAAACAGCCTTACAGAGAACATTTTATTCATTAATGAGCATCCCTGCTTATCACAGCTTGGGCATAACAAAATCTTCATTTACCAATCCCTAATACAAATATTTATATTCAAAAGGCTGCTGTACACTGGCCTCCCAGTGGAGCACCCAACAACGCTGCTTGCACAAACTCGTCAAGTGAATTGGCACCATATTCTATTGCACGTAAAGTATCTCCATTAGCAGCCATACCAAGCATACCTAGAGTAATAAGAGTACTGGCAGAGGCGTTACCAGAAATAGGCTTAACAAGTCCAGTAATAGCAGGGCCAACCAATGACCTACCCCGTATGAAATCGGGATTATCTTGATAAACTTCATTAATGGCATTAACCGCAGCATCATATGCAACACGTGGATTTGAAGCTATCTGATCCATTATTCTCCCATAAGTCCTAAGAAAACCCAGCACCTCATTTTGCCTTTGCTCGCCATGTAATCCGCTGAGGGAAGCGGTGTAACCTAAATAATCAACAAAACCGGTACCAACAGAGTTGATGCCATCAACATAATCCGAGGCATTATTTCCTAACGGATCCACAAACAACAACGGATTATTATGCACATAAATATACCGGTTCTGCGTCACCGGTTCTGCCATTCTGCCCAAATAC
>QIKG01000232.1 GCA_003232965.1 Oceanospirillales bacterium | reverse complement strand
CTCGCAAAATCTTCATATCTTCAATATTCTCTATACCTTCATCAGCATATTTATCCAATAAGGCTTCCAGTACTTTGCGGGCCTGGTCGCCGTATTTGCTGAAGTAATCGCGTTTTTTAACATTGTTTGCCCGTTCTGTGCGGGTCAATGGGGGTTGGTCGAAGGCGGTGTGGCAAATTAGGTCGAAAATATCCATTTCTTTGTTGATGGCTTCCTTTAGGTTTTCAAACACTATGCCTTGCTCAGTTAGTTCTTCGATAATGGCTTGTTTTTTGTTGGCCTGATTCCATTTGTTGAGGAATTCATCTAGTGATTGAAACTGTTCGCGTACTTTTTGTTTGGTGTAATCCTTGAGGCTGCCGGTAATGAGCTTGCCATTGCCATCCATATATTGAATGCGCTCGTTGAGGATGGCAACATTAACACCGTTGACATAGTGTTTGGCTCTGGGTTCGGCAATGATATCGCCGCCATCAATAATGCTTGGTGGCTGGGGTGGCTCGAAGATGATTTCTTCGCCGTCTTCATCGGTTATCGGCTCTCCGCTGGTGATTTCGTCTTCGGGTGATTCGATCTCATCATCTTCACCAATTTCTTTCACTCTAACCGGGTCACCGTCAAACTTAGGGTCGGCAAACAGATCGGTTACATTACGGAAGTCCATTATGGTGAAGAAGGTTTTGCCATATTCTTCGTTGATGCGGGTACCGCGACCAATAATTTGTTTGAATTCGGTCATGGAGCCGATATTGCTGTCTAATACAATGAGTTTACAGGTTTGGGCATCTATACCGGTGGTCATCAATTTTGAGGTGGTGGCAACTACGGGGTATCGCTCTTCGGGGTTGATGAAGTTATCCAGCTCCATTTTGCCTTCTTCGTTGTCGCCGGTTATTTGCATCACGAATTTACTGTTTTGCGCCACCAGGTCGCTGTTTTCATTGGCAATGGCGGCGCGCATACGCTGGGCGTGGTCTATATCTACGCAAAAAATGATGGTTTTATCAAAACGATTGGTTTTTTTCAGTAATTCAGTGACTTTTCTGGCAACCGCCTCGGTACGCTCATCAATGACTAGGTTTTTATCAAAATCCTTGCGATTGTAGATACGGTCTTCAACCAGCCAGCCTTGTTTATCGGTTTTGCCCTGTTCGGGTCGCCAACCTTCCAGGTCAACATTTAAACCAATCCGGATAACTTTGTAGGGGGCCAGAAAACCATCTTGTATGCCTTGTTTGAGTGAGTAGGTGTAAATGGGCTCACCAAAGTACTCGGTGCTGGAGATGGTTTCTGTTTCTTTGGGGGTAGCGGTTAAGCCAATATGGGTAGCGGTATTGAAATAGTTCAGAATTTCACGCCATGCGCTGTCTTCTTTGGCGCTGCCGCGATGGCACTCGTCAATAACAATCAGATCAAAAAACTCTGGGCTGAACTGGCGATAGGCATCTTTGTCTTCATCGTAGTTGGTTAGGCCCTGGTAAAGCGCAAGATAAATCTCATAGGATTTGTCAATTTTCTTGTGCTTTATGACTGTCATTTTGTCTTTGAAATGACGAAAATCACCGCGTCTGGTTTGGTCAATCAGGGCGTTTCTATCGGCTAAAAATAAAATACGCTTTTTGGTTTTGCTCTTCCATAGGCGGTGAATAATTTGAAATGCGGTGTAGGTTTTGCCGGTACCTGTTGCCATGGTTAGCAAGATACGATTCTGGCCTTTGGCGATGGCTTCTACCGAGCGATTAATGGCGCAAGCCTGGTAATAGCGAGGTGTTCTGCCTGAGCCATCGAAAAAATAATCCTGGGTGGCAATACGCTCTTGTTCGTCTGTTTCAATACCTTTGTATTTTTTATAGCGTTGCCAAAGCATTTCTGGGGAGGGGAATGCATCAAGAGCAAGCTCTTGTTCTATTTTGCCACTGGTGCAAGTGCGGTCATGTTCACATTACTGCTATACACCGAGGGTATATCCAGAATTTTCGCATAGTTTAAAGCCTGTTGAATGCCCGCCTTTATTGATTGCTTGTTGCTTTTGGCCTCAATAATGGCAATCGGGATATTGGCTTTGTAATAGAGGATGTAATCCGCTCTTTTGCGTTTACCCCGGCTGGTTAGGTTGCCTTTTACATAAATGCGGCCATCGGTGAAGGAGACTTCTTCCCTGATTTGGGTCATAGGATTCCAGTGGATATATTTTGTGCAGATGTCTCTTTCTGACAAGTCTTTTTTAGATGTCATAGACTACTGCTTGGTTTCCGTCCAGCAGGCGAATAGTCGAAGTTGCCATGTTTTCATCCCTTTTGTGCCCAACACTCCATCGCTACTAAGTTTATCAGTAGAGAACGGGCAGGTCTAATATTACAGCCTAGCCCAATACAACAGGCTACAACAATAGCCTGAATAATAAGGCGGTTTCACTTATGTGCAACAAAATGGACTAAAATATCGGTTAATGAGTATGCATAACCCAGCCCACCCAGGCGAAATTCTAAAAGAGCTTGTAATAGAGCCTTTAGGGCTTACTATTACTGATGTTTCCGAACATTTGAATGTAAGTCGTAAAACTTTATCGAAAGTCTTAAATGCCAGGGGAGCAATAACACCAGAAATGGCCTTGCGCTTAGAGATAGCATTTAAGAAACCCTCTGCTGATCACTGGCTTCGTCTTCAAAATTCTTATGACCTTTGGGGTTCTCGGCAAAACAAGTCAAATTTGAAGGTTCGGCCTTATCACATAAAATATGCATGAATGCATATCAGTGGGATCAAAATCTGCCACTTCTTCGGTGTGAGGCTTGTAGAATTTTCCAATTAACAAATAAGTCTGAAGCTGCCCATATCATTCAACCAGTTTTATTTCCTAAAACAGAAAAGGCTACAGGTTGACATCAGATAAAAATGTATTACAATATGTAATACATCGCTCCATTGGAAGCAACTCATGATCACCCTAAGGCTTAACCCAGAGCTGGAAAAAACTATAAATGATACCGCGCATAGACTAGGCCTTAGCAAGTCTGAGCTGATTCGTAAAAGCGTTACAGAATATATAGTTAAACTAGAAAAACCATCTGCCTGGGAATTGGGAAACGATGTCTTTGGAAAATACGCCAGCGGTCAAAATAATTTATCGACAGACAGAAAGGCACTTCTTAAAGAAAAGATTAGAGCTAAAAGGTGAAGAAAATACTGATTGATTCAGGCCCTTTAATTGCCCTGTTTGACCGCAACGATAAATATCATCAAGCTTCAATCGAGTTTATCCAGAAAAATAATAGCGAACTAATTACTACGCTCGCCTCGATTACCGAGGCCTCGCATTTGCTCGATTTTAGCAGAAACGCTCAAGTAGATTTCCTAAGCTGGGTAAATGCCGGAGCAGTAACTGTCGAGCCAATTACAAGCGATGATTTCCAAAGAATTATAGAGTTAATCATTAAGTATTCTGATCTACCAATGGATTTTGCTGATGCTTGCCTGGTACTCTTGGGAGAAAAAATGGACATAAGTAAAGTCGCTACAATTGATCGGGACTTTAATGTGTACCGGCTCAAAGGGAAAAAATCATTTACTACATATATCAAGTAGATTTTATAGCTACCCTGGTAACCACAGGTTCTCTATAATTAGACTTGGCCTAAGGAGTTCGAATTGGAAGCACACCTAATTGAGTGGTTAAATTTATCAGTCCGCTGGATTCACATGATTACTGGGATCGCCTGGATAGGCGCGTCCTTTTATTTTATTTTTCTTGAGAACAAGCTAAATCGCACTCAGAACCTTCGCCCTGAGCTGGCTGGCAACTTGTGGGCTATCCATGGTGGTGGGTTTTATTATCTCGAAAAATACCAGGTCGCACCCAGTCCTGTACCTGAGGACTTGCACTGGTTTAAATGGGAGGCTTACTTCACCTGGATCTCAGGGGTGGCTTTACTGTTTATTGTTTATTACTACAATGCCAGTATTTATATGCTGGACCCTGGCGTCGCGGATATTTCTGCCGCCACAGCCATCGGGCTGGGAATTGCCACTATGGTGATTGGTTGGGTCATTTATGATCTATTATGTAAATCGCCGCTGGCTAATAAAAAAATATTATTTGCCGGCATTGGCTTTGTGCTGGTTACCGCACTGGCTTATGGATTGAGTCAATATTTAAGTGCTCGCGCCGCCTATATTCATGTGGGCGCGATGCTGGGTACGCTGATGGCTGCCAATGTGTTTTTTGTGATCATTCCCGCGCAAAAAATCATGGTTAAGGCCGCACTAAGTGGCGAAGATTTTGATCCATCACATGGTCAGAAGGCCTTGATGCGTTCAATTCACAATAATTACATGACCCTACCAGTGCTGTTTATAATGATCAG
>QIKG01000011.1 GCA_003232965.1 Oceanospirillales bacterium | reverse complement strand
TTTTTACACTAAGATTTAAGACCCGAGAGGGCTGGAGCCACTATGAAATTAGTTTTTAATTATTCAGATAAAAAAAGCATTAAAGCTGAAATAGTCCGCCGAGGCGATGAGCAAAAACGCCGGGTACCGCGTGAAGGCGAAAGCGTATTTTACAGCATTGGCGATGGCAATGATATTGAAGCGCGGGTAACCAATGTTCAATACCATTACTGGCAAAAAGAAGGCAGTTCGCACACGAAAAGTGAGATTGTTGTTTTGTGCGATGTAGTTGAATAAAGCACCCTAAAACCCACTTGCAAGTGAAGTTGAAAAACACATGCTTCAGAGCCGGCTCCTGTGCTGGTACTGGTTTATAACATGGGCAAAAACTCAAGTAATAAGAGCGTCAGAGTAGTCGCCGGTAAATCTGGTGAAAAACCATTAGGTGAAGAATTATTTGCTAAACTAGTAGCGAAAACGAATATCCCTGTATACGCAATGGGTGGTACCGCAGCTAAAGACCAAACAAAAATACGCCAGTTGGGTGTTTCAGGTATCACCGGCGTTAATAGCATTTCAGGTGTAGAAATCACTAGTTGTTATTCCGCTGTGTAACTTATACATAGTGTAAGGCCAGCACAAGCTAGGGAAATAACTGATGGCTGCCAGAAGCTTTAGCAAAACCGGAGCGAGTGCTCACACTATACTTTTGGCACTATTGATAACAATTAAAATATAGGATACTAGTACTGTTCAATTTTCAGAGTCGCAATTTCGGACTCTATCAGACTCATGAGGGAGAAAGATAATGAATGAAAAAACGTATACCGTAACCAATGCTATGGTCGACATAGTAACCGCCCCGGCGAAAGCTTTTGATAATATCAAGCTACATACAAGCTGGCTCTGGTGGCCGCTATTAATAACCACACTCTTTTCTGCGGGCATGATGTATTACTACTTTAGCTGGGTGGATTTTTCCTGGTTTGTTGAAGAATCCATCCGCGCTATACCAGCAGAATCACGCGCAGAAGCGGCTGAGGCTACCCGTAGTTTCATGCAACAAGGCTCAACTACCTGGATGTCAGTAGCGGCTATAATCATCGGCTCACTTATTATCTATGCCATTATGGCAGTATATTTTCATCTGGCGAATAAATTGACCACCCGGGCAGAGTTTAGTTATGGGCAGTGGTTTTCGTTTTCAGTCTGGACCAATTTTGTTTCTATATTTGGTGTTCTGGCAGCGATAGTATTTATCCTGATGTCTGAGACCAATCAGGTTCCTGCCGAAGCTCTTCAGTTGACTTCATTTAATGCCCTATTCGTGCATGCACAAGCAGGCGATCCATGGTTTAGTATTGCCAGCTCATTCAGCCTAATTAATATCTGGATAATAACTCTGATGGTAATTGGCTATAGCCGTTGGACCGGGGCATCTACGCTGAAATCTAGCATTATTGTACTTTTGCCTTGGGTGTTGATATTTGGCATCTGGGCAATAACTATATAGATATTTAGTGATGAAAAAAATTCTAATTTTTGGTGGTTTAGCCCTCCTTTTGGTAGGGCTGCCATTTATCTCCAAGCTCACTTCAACCACTGAAGCCAAGCAGGTAAACATTACCAAAGCCGTGCTCAAACCTTTAAAGAGCTCAATTTTGGCATCCGGAACTTTGGCATTCAGAGAGCAGGTTCAATTGCGCTCTGAAGTTATTGGTCAGGTGATAGAGCTGCATGTTGAAGAAGCCGATCAGGTTAGCAAAGGTCAGCTGGTGATAACCCTGGATCCAAAAAACTATCAGGCTCAGGTAGATCAGTCACAAGCACGGGTGCGAATATCCGCCATTGCGATTGAGCGCCAGCGCTTGTTAATAAGCAATCTGGTTGAACGTTTTGAGCGGCGTAAGTCGCTGTATAAAAGCAAGCTGGTCGATGCCGATAGTTATCAGGCTTTGGAAAGCGAGCTGTCTTTGTCACGGGTAGATCTTCGTTCTTTGCAAGAATCATTACTGCAAGCCCGTGCTGCACTTGACCAATCAGAAGATCTGTTAAGAAAAACCCTGATCAAGTCTCCTATAGATGGAATTGTGATTCAGAGCGACATCAAAGTAGGCGCGAAACCGTGATTGCCGGCACTACCAATATCCCCGGGTCTACGCTGATGGTAATAGCTGACCCTTCAGCTACCCTTACCGAAGTGCAGGTTGATGAGGCTGACATTGCCCAAATCGTTGAAGGTTTAGGTGCAGATATATATTCTGCGGCTTATCCAGACACCCCGCTTTCTGGTGTGGTTGAGTCTATTGCAACTGTTGCTAGGCGGGCACCCGGACAGCAAAGCCTGTCATTCTTAGTGAAAATTCTTCTGGATGAACAAGACAGTCTAATTATCCGGCCCGGGATGAGTGTGCGGGCTGATATTTATACCCACACCTCAGAGGAAACCATCTCTGTACCGATTCAGGCTGTTTTGTTCGAAGATAGCGTTACCGATAAAAAAGATGAAGAAAAAGACGATCAAGCTTATGTGTTCGTATTCCAGAATGGTAAGGCTGTGCGTAAAGTTGTAGAGGTAGGTATTTCCAGCGATAGCGATCAGGAAATAACTAAAGGCCTTAAACAAGGCCAGCAAGTGGTTAGTGGCCCATACCGCGTACTGATGAGTTTGCGTGATGAAGACGAGATTGAAATAATCGCGAGTACCGAGGATGACTCAGGTGCAGATGAAAACCTGGAAAGCTTAGCGGACGATGCAGGTGAAAACTTGGAAACCTTAGAAGATGACACTGATGAATTTGAAGTTGAGGTAAACCCTTCCGAAGAAGCGGTAGGTGAGGCTGATCTAGAAGTCGATTACTAATGAGCAGCTCTCAAGAATCAACAATCATTCAGC
>QIKG01000002.1 GCA_003232965.1 Oceanospirillales bacterium | reverse complement strand
TGCATATGACCATTCAAACCGCGGTCTTAATAGAAACCCTGATAGTGCTTGGCGCCGAAGTACGCTGGGTATCCTGTAACATCTATTCCACCCAAGACCATGCGGCCGCAGCTATAGCCGACCAGGATATATCCGTATTTGCATTTAAAGGCGAAACTCTGGATGAATATTGGGATTACACCCATCGGTTGATGAATTGGCATGATGGCGGCACCCCGAACCTAATACTCGATGATGGTGGTGATGCCACTATGCTCATTATGCTGGGTAGCCAGGCAGAAGATGATATTTCTGTGCTGGATAACCCGGGCAGCGAAGAAGAAGTTGCGCTGTTTAAGTCGATTCGCGAAAACAAGCCGGGCTGGTATAGCAATATCTTAAAAAATATTCTGGGTGTTACTGAAGAAACCACAACGGGTGTAAACCGGCTTTATCGTCTGCGGGATGAAGGCAAGCTGCCTTTCCCAGCAATTAATGTGAACGATTCAGTGACCAAATCAAAATTTGATAACTTATATGGTTGTCGCGAGTCACTGGTTGATGGTATCAAGCGGGCAACCGATGTGATGATTGCCGGTAAAGTTGCACTGGTTTGCGGCTATGGCGATGTAGGTAAAGGTTGTGCCCAGTCCTTGAGTGGTTTGGGTGCAACGGTTGTTGTTACCGAAGTTGACCCAATTTGCGCGCTACAGGCGGCAATGGAAGGTTTCAGGGTGGTCACTGTCGATGATGTTATTGACCAGGTGGATATCGTGGTTACCGCTACCGGCAATTACAATGTATTGACCGAGCAACATATGTTGAGAATGCGAAATGAAGCCATTGTTTGCAACATTGGCCATTTTGATAACGAAATTGATGTTGCTGGCCTAGAAAAATATGAGTGGGTCAACATCAAAGATCAAGTCGATCATGTGATTTTCCCCGATGGCAAACGCATTATCCTGCTGGCCCGTGGTCGCCTAGTAAATCTGGGCTGTGCTACCGGTCATCCGAGTTTTGTGATGTCGAATTCATTTACTAATCAGGTTTTGGCTCAAATGGAGCTTTGGCAGAAAGGTGATGAATACGGCAAAGATGTTTATACCTTGCCAAAACATTTGGATGAGAAAGTGGCGATGTTACATCTCGCGCGGATTAATGCCAACTTGACTAAATTAACCGAGCAGCAAGCAGAATATATCGGTGTAACAGTTGATGGGCCTTATAAACCGGATCATTACCGTTATTAAATCTATGCTGAAGTAGGTTACGCGTGGGCATAAATGCCCACCCTACGATGGGATGTTAGGTAGGGTGGGCATTTATGCCCACGCGGCAGATGTTATAAATACCTCGGAAGCAGGTTTTGATTGCTTGGCTTTTACGCGTGGGCATAAATGCCCACCCTACGACAGCAGGCGTTTTTCTCGCTATAATCTCCTGATGAAAATATTTACTTCCATTGCCCCACGGGATACTTCCTTGGGCGAAGTTGATCGCCAGCAATTGGCGATTGAGTCCTGGCTGAAGGCTGGGTTTGAGCCAGTTTCCCTGAACTGTGAAGAGGAGTGTCGGCTACTGATCGACCGATTTCCGCAGGTAGAATTCAAAGAGGTTTCTCGGGATGCCCGCGTTGTTACGGGGAAACCGTTGATTTATATTGACGACTTTCTGAACGCTGTAGCAACCGCCGATGAATCGGTTTCTGGAATTGTAAACTCCGATATCATTTTTCGCAGCAAGACTGATCTGCCCGCAGAACTTTCTCGAATCGTCCCGGGTGGCTTGGTATATGGCTGCCGCCTGGATATTAATTCAGCGACAGATACACAAGGTCAAATTTATGATATTGGTTTCGATTTTTTCTTCCTCGACCAGGCAACTGCGGTTCAATACCCCTCCAGTAAGTTGTGCATGGGAGCACCCATGTGGGACTACTGGATGCCGCTGATTAGCAGTAAGTTGAAACGCCCAACCCGTTTTTTGCGAAATATCATCGCTTGGCATGTGGTGCATGAACAGGCATGGTCACAGCAGGTAAATTTGTGCATGCTAGGTGAGCTGGTAGAGTCTTCAGGGATGGGTTTCGGGTCCATATCAAGATGTGATTTTGACAGGCTTGACCAGCAGGGCGTTGAAGCACTTCAGGAATTTTCCCAGTTTATCCTGCCCTATCTCTATCAGAATAGCCAGATGATTGAGGCTGATGTTTGATTAGTGCCGATCAGCGATAGGGTTTTCTGTATTCCCCAACCCCCAGATACAAACAAGGATACAAACAAGTATGCTACACAACCTTCTACTATCTTAATTCCGATACAAAAGCGGACACATATTTTGTAATATAGTGAGCTGAGTTTGGTGTCAAAAAAACAATACCCCAATTGAGATATAATTAACCCAGTTCCCGCTATAAATGGAGTGATTTACTTAATGAAATACATATTCAAGCTGAAATGGGTCCTGCCTTAGTAACTGCTATTTCAGATGCAGGGTTTCCGGATGCCTTTGGTTGGATTTCGGGTGATTTTTATTCTATTATGAGTATTTCTTCCACCCCAGATAGGGTATTAAACTACTCAGCACCCAGTGTTCTTGTGGGTGGTATCGCAACCGGCGTATTAAACCAAGCCAACAATGCCCGCGTGATTGATCAATTGTCACCCGCAGTGGCACTATTTAGAACCGATCCTGATGTGATATTTGAGAATGGCTTTGAATAAAATCAAAACAATTATTCTCTATTTATTTATTTTGTGTGTGTCCTTCACTGGTGCGCTATA
>QIKG01000177.1 GCA_003232965.1 Oceanospirillales bacterium | reverse complement strand
AAAGCCGCCGCACAGGGAAATGCAACGGCTGAAACCCTCATGGGCAGTGCCTACTTGAATGGCTGGGGTGTCCCCAAGAGCTATGCAAAGGCCGTCTACTGGTACCGAAAAGCCGCCGCACGGGGAAATGCAGGGGCTGAAACTATCCTGGGCTCTGCCTACTCCTTGGGCCTGGGCGTTCCTAAGAACTATGCCAAGGCCAACTACTGGTCCCGAAAAGCCGCCGCACAGGGAAATGCAACGGCTGAAACCAACTTGGGCAGTGCCTACTTTCATGGCCAGGGTGTCCCGCAAGACAGCCTAAAAGCCATTTACTGGTGGAAAAAAGCCGCCGTTCAGGGCGGAAAGCAAGGCGCCAAGGCTCAGGCGCTCATCGACCGGGCCGAACACGGGGGCTAGGACAGCGTTCCGGTTCCGTACTGTTCTCGTATTTTTGCCTGCTTCGACTTGAATATCCCGGTGCGCTTTAGCATCTGACTTCCAGTGGTGATGGGCGCGAATCGATCAGGCTATGATTCACTCGCGGCTATCGGTCGCCATTTCAGCGTACACTACAGTAAAGCAAGCCGCGCAGTCGGATCGGCGGAAGAGACAACGTGATACGGCAATGCAAGACCAGCTCCTGTTCACCCCAGCGGGGCAATCCCATTCATCCGGAAAATTTCAGGTTGTATAACAGCAGGAAGAGTTAATCGTGTCAGAATGCCCCCGAGAGCAAATACATTTTAGACGAACTCAAACGCAAAAATTTAGTTTGTCTATTTCTAGTTATGCGTAAAATGAGAGAAAACAGAGCATGAAGGTAAATATCAGGAATACAGTAGGCCCATGGGACAATGGTTTCTCTCTCGATAAGCATACATTGAGTAGCGTCTACACGGGTGATAATCAATACGGCCATCCTACATTCGACACAACAAGAACAGAAGTTGGTGAATCCCTTTATCGACTCAAGTATAGGCATGACTATAGCCAAGTCAAAGTCATAGCTAACAAATTGTCGTTGGCCGCCACTGCGGAATTTACTTTTGTTTCTCATTCGTTCTCCCCATGCCGCCTTCACAACAACGTGCAAGGCAGCCAGTTGTCGAAATCTCTCGACGAGTTGCGATAAATATGGGGATATCATGCATAGAAAACCTGTTGCTAAAAAATGCTAAAACCGAACAAATGAAAGACATCAGCAATAAAGAGGATAAAATTGAAGCCCTTTGTAAGAAGCTATACTTTATTGATGTGTTAAATGATGGGGTATATGATGTAATGATTGTGGATGATTTGTACGATACAGGGGCTACACTTGAGGCCGCCACTATTGTGCTCAGGGGTTACTCTAAAATCAGAAATATCTATGTTGCAACTATTACGAGGAAGCGCTAATGATACGAGTATTCATATCTGGCTCTATGCGAATCAAGCAATTAGATGAGAGTGTATTGTCCCGCATCAATAACATCTTGGATAAAGAACATGGAATTGTTGTCGGCGATGCTGATGGCGTAGATTCATCTATTCAGAAGTATTTAAAACAAAAAAGCGCCAAATCCGTACGTATTTACTGCACCGGAAGTCGACCTAGAAATAACATTGGAAATTGGGAAACAAAAAATATATCAACCACGAGCAAACCTGGCACAAGGGCATATTTCACTGCCAAAGACCTAGAAATGGCAAATGATTGTGATTATGGCTTGATGGTTTGGGATGCTAAAAGCACAGGCACTTTAAGTAATGCCATTGAACTCCTGAGTAGGCATAAAAAGTCCTTGGTATACATAAATAAAGCAAAGAAATTCGTGACAGTCTCAGATGTAAAAGATCTAGAAAAACTACTTCAATACATGGCACCTAGCTCACTTGAAAAAGCAGAAGTAAAATTAAAATTAAAAACACAAATAGGTGCGCTTGGCAATGAGCAGACTCAAATGTTCGCCTAACAAATAGGTAGTCGATCCTGAAAAATGTACAAGTCACTGAAGAACAACAGGAAAGGCGATGAGATGAGGTAAAATATCGTCCAGAAGCCGGTGCTTATAGCCGGAAAACTGTGGCGAGAGGGGACGCTACCCTTTTGTTTACCTGGTTTCCGAACGCGACCGCTTCGAGTGCAGTTTCGCGCACATCTTCAACGACGGTTACGCCACCGGTTATTACAGCTACCTCTGGGCCGAAGTCATGGCCCGCGACCACCGCCTTTACACACAATGGCGAGTTGAAATTCGAAACCGGGCGCCGCCTCGCCGCCACCGTGCTCGCCGGCGGCGGCAGCCAACCGGCATGCGATCTCTACCGCGCCTTCCGCGGCCACAACCCAGACCCCGCACCGCTACTAAGCCTCTACGGCATCACCTGAGGGTCAAACCATACGCCGCAATCCCTTTCTGCACCAGGATGCCGCGTCAAATAAACACGTTCTTATTCGGTTTTTTCGGCCGCCGGTAATTCTTTCCATAACATCAAAAGCTGCCGGAAAAAACAACACCTGTTGCTGAAAGACATCCATGCACATTGCCAATTGATCTGCGTCAACAATACGCCAATTAATGCGC
>QIKG01000121.1 GCA_003232965.1 Oceanospirillales bacterium | reverse complement strand
GATATTGTCGGTGTTATGTATCAGGGAGAATTGCTGGAGCAGGCAGAAAACGAGGCATTATTCAATAACCCCTGTCATCCTTATACTGAAAGCCTACTAGCGGCAGCGGGAGCCGGAATTCAAACTACAAGGCTGAATCCTCCCGACCAAGCGCGAGGAAAAAACCCGGCAACCAGTAGCTGTTGCTATAGCGGCGGTTGTTTACGCGGCATGGCCGTATGTAGCCAACAGACACCCACGCTCAGGTATATCAACAAATCTCCGCCGCATTGGGTAAAATGCCTGCATTATGAAAATTGACATACGATTCAGCTTTAAAATATTCCTGATACTGATAGCATTTGTTCTGGTCACATCTTGTGGCGGAAAACAGCACAAAATATCTAACCAGCCACCACAGATATTCATCGCCAATATTGAAACCATTGGGGAAGATATTCAGTTTCAATTACAAATTCGAAATATTAACAATATCGCTATTCCCAAGGCACGGATTCATTTTGAGTTTTATTTCGCTGATAGACCGGTCTTTAACGGCGTGCAAACCCTCGACCTCAGCCTCGATGGACGCGGCACTGAACAAGCGAGTTGGCGGGGGAAAGCTAACCCTGAGGCTATTCATAGCTTGAAGCAACTAACTGACGGTAACATCCGAGACAGATGATTAATTTAGATACCAACAAAAAGCTGGCCTTTAGTAAACGCGGTAAAGTTTTTGCCATGCCCGGAAAACCCGGACATTTTCGTGTAGCTGGGGTTTCCGATCGCAGTCGGGTCAACCACAAAGCCATAAATAAAGATGAAAACTACCATTAATCTACCCGGGAAAAACAATTATACTGGTGGCATCTTAATCTTAATACTGGGAAATCAAAAAATACAGTCGCTGTTTCAACGACGATAAACCCCATCAAGTTTTATCTGAACATCTCGATATGGGGGATATTATCTTCAAGATATTCATCTCCCTCGGGTTTAAACCCTAGACTGGTATAGAAATTCCGCAGACGAGATTGTGCCGATAATCGAATACCCTTGCTCGGGTAATAGCGCTCGGTAGCCTGCATGCCCTGCGCCATTAATTCCCGGCCAAGACCACTACTGCGTTGCCCTACACCAACAATAACCCGACCAATGGCAGGTTCTGCATATTTCACCCCTGGGGCTAGTAGGCGCAGGTATGCCACCAACTCAGTTCCCCGGCCTGATCAAGACCGTCCATATCCTGATAGGGGCAATCTTGCTCAACCACGAACACTTCAGCTCGCAAAGCCAGTATCTGATAGAGCGCGTCGGTATTCAGTTCCGCAAAGGAATACCCGTTCCAGATCGTATTATTCTCAGACATTCAGTTACAATTCCCAGTCACTCGAAACAATCAACATCATAACTCATGCCCAGCCCTAATAATTCACTCCGGCACCTGCCATTATTTGTGGCGATTGAAAGCCAAGCGGCAAGTATCAACCCCGGCGTGTTTATGTTTTCCACAAGCATGGCCCGACAGTTGCTTGCCCACCTGTCTGTAGATCTTGCGGAAATACTGCCCGATGTACAAAAAACGGCGATGACCACGAGTGCTGCAATGTACGATCAAAGCCAGTTACTACGGCCCGGTTTGCCGATTTTCAGCACCCTTTCAGATCTGCTAGAAGCCAGTTTTGCCGGTCAGGATTTTCAACCACGCCTACTGGCTTTTGGCGCGCATAAGGGGCAACTACCTGCAATTGCGTTAGTGCCAGAAGCTGAGCTTATGGGAGGGTCATTCCAGTTAATTCCGCTGCAACTGAGCGCCAGCATTGAACTTATCGACCCATTGGTAGAGCAACTGGAGCACCTGCTGCTAGAAAAAGGCCAATTATCTGCACATAGCGCCCAATGGTTGCAGGAAGAACTGGGGCAAAAAATAGTACACGCCCGCTTTATGACCCTTAATGACTTGCTGGCCATGTTGTATATGCAACTGGAAACAGCGGGTCTCGCCCCGCTGTGGCAATGGCTGGAGAAGATGCTAGGCAAGCCAAACTTCAGCGCTGAAATCTGTCTTGAGAATGGCCCGAAAATCGAATACCGTAACGGCGCAGTAAACATTCACTTTTTAAGCTTTGACCAATGGGCGACAGCGCTCTCAGAGCCTGAAGAAAATTACCTTGCCTGGCTAAACCTATATCGGCAATCGGCATTACTGCTCGAAGCCCACGGGCTGGCTGTAAATATTCTGGTATTAAGCAATAAAGGCGAGCAACAACTTGATTCGCTCTATTGTGAGCCAAGCACCGGCAATGCCCGCAGCGAGGGCATTACTCACCACTTCAATCCACAACTCGGATTGCTTGCTACCAGTGCCAATGTAGATGGTCAGCAATTTAATTATTACCCGCTTAAACCTGCCGGCATTGAAGAACTAAAAGCTTTACTGACCGCCCGTTATCCCAAAACTATCACTGTTAACCAGTATACTGGCCTCTGTATAGACCAAAATCAGCGGAAGTTAAGCACCAGCCATGAGTAAACCATTCGACAAAAACCCTCTCGTGCGTGTCGCCAATTCTCCGATTCACGGGCGTGGATTATTTGCCCGTGAAGATATCCCGGCAGAAGCTTTTATTGGCACATACGCCGGCAAAACAACCATGGATAACGGCATGCATGTGCTTTGGGCCTGGGATGAGACAGACGAGGAATGGGTGGGCGTTGATGGCAATAATGAAATGCGCTTCCTCAACCACTCCAGCAAGCCAAATGCGGAATTCTACGACACCGATCTCTATGCTTTACAAAACATCACCGCTGGCGATGAAGTCACCTTCGACTACCAATGGGATGAAGAGGATTAAGCCGAGGAAAACGTATCGTGGCCCCCTCTTGAATAGTTTTAATATAGCCCCACTTTATAACGATAGCGTTTAAATAATAATTTGCACCCGGAGAAACTTATGAGCCTGGATACCGCCACTCGCGAAGTTATCGAAAACCACCTGCAACAAGACAAAGTTGTGCTATTTATGAAAGGCACACCTGAGCAACCCATGTGCGGATTCTCCGCGACTACCATCGGCATGCTGAACCAATTGCTGCCAGGCTTCCACAGCATTAATGTGCTCGCCGATGAAGCCATTCGTGAAGGCATTAAAGTCTATGGCGATTGGCCGACTATTCCACAGTTGTATATTGATGGTGAACTGATTGGCGGTTGCGACATTATTACCGGCATGTTCAATTCCGGAGAATTACACGAAATGCTGGGCCAGCCTAAACCTGACCGCAGCCCGCCGGAAATCAGCATTACTGATCAGGCGGTAAAAAACATTTCAGAAGCCATGAGTGGACATGATGATCTGGCACTGCATTTTAGTATCGATAACAGCTGGAAGGCGCGCTTCCAGTTAGCTGCAGTCGAAGGTCACGAAATTGAAGTTGAATCCAACGGCATGAAA
>QIKG01000053.1 GCA_003232965.1 Oceanospirillales bacterium | reverse complement strand
TCATCAGCGCGACTCTCAAAAGACATTGTTGAGAGTAGGATTAACAAACCGCCTAAAACCAATAGTTGACTGGAATTCATGTCTTTCTCCTTCATGTGTTTTACCATCAGTGCTAATAGCTTAGCATCAACACAGGCGAGAGACCTAGATGTCCCTGTTCGTATCTAGGTCGCGGGGTTGTTGTTCACATGCTGATTTCAAAACCCAGATAAACATAACGAGACATGCCCGGGCGGGGGCCTTCGGGCTGACGGGAGACCACGGCGCTGGTATCGGTCAGGTTTTGAACACCTGCAAACACCTGCACAGTGTAGTTGAGGCG
Source organism: Oceanospirillales bacterium (assembly GCA_003232965.1). Lineage (GTDB taxonomy): Bacteria > Pseudomonadota > Gammaproteobacteria > Xanthomonadales > SZUA-36 > SZUA-51. Next base: position 2,488 of record QIKG01000053.1, on the reverse strand, counting down.
ATAATAAACCGAGGCATCAAGCAGGAAATAGCTGTCAGTTACACCAAAACGCGAATCTGGATCAGCATTTCCATTAACTTGCTCGCGGGTATTGCTGGCGCTGGTAAATGACTCGCTAACATAGCTGCCACTGAGTGTTCCACCCCAGTTTTGACCGTGGATACCGGTTTGTAGATTCAACAGCAGGTCAGGAATGTAGGGCACTTTGTTGCCTTTTGCGCCGAAGCTGAAAATGGATTCGGGGTCTTCGGATGCGGCAGCGTTTTGTTGTCTGGCATTGGTGTAGGTAGCGGTTAGCACCCAAGGGTTACTAACACGCCAACTGCGAGCCATACCGGCATCGTAGTTGGCGGAAAATTCGACACCGTAACTTCGTACCTTGCCGAAATTGCCGCTGTCACCGGAGCCGGCACCGCCAATATTATCCACTACGATTAGATTATTAAAGTCGGTGAAGAAAAGTGTCGATTCCATGGCAAAGTAGCGCTCACTATCCTGATACCGGAAGCCGGTCTCATAGGCTAGGCTGGTTTCTTCTTTGGTTCCTTCATAAGCACTTTTGGGGTTTGGAGGCGAAAAGCCACGATTAAGGCTGCCAAAAGCGACCCACTGGTCGTTGATAGAATAATTAACTCCGAAACTACCCGCCCATAGGTTCAGCTGGTTTCTACGCACCGGGTCGGGTTGTTCGCTGGCATAATTTTCAATATAAACCTGATTCAATCGTTCTATCCGAATGCCGGGTACCAGGCTCCAACTGCCAAATTCAATGGTGTCTTGCAGATAGACAGCTAGCGCATCAGTTTCTTGTAATCTATCACCAGCAGCACCGGGCACACCCGATATTATTTCTGAAATTGTGCCAATATCCGCTTGGCGGTACTTATCGTCCCATTGAAAGCGGATCACCTGATCTTTATTGAAGCGAATGCCGGCGGCGATTTCGTGGCTGGCATTCATACTTTCGAAACGGTAAAACCCGTTTAGATCAATTCCCGTATTTTTATAATCGCGGTTATTGGCACGAACTTGCAGGGTGCAGGCCAGCTCGCCACGCAGGCAGTCTAAGCCCTCTCCATTCAGTGCCAATGCAGAAGGCAGCGAATAGTTATTGCCGACAACTCCGTCAACATCGCGAATGTCTCTTAGTTTGTACCAGTTGCGCGAAAATGTACTGCGATAAAGTGTAGTTATAAAATCCAGCTTATCCAGCGGTGAAATGCTATAGCGCAGATAACTGCGGTTTTCTTCACTTTGTATATTATCAAAGCGGGTGCTGGCGTAACGGCGGTAGGGATCGTTTTCGAAATCTTCCTCGCTCAGGCCGAGATAGGTCACATCACCATCTAGAGTGGAGCGGCCATGCTTAAATTCCAGGCGCTGATATATTTCAGTATCTGCTTCCCAGAAAAGTTTTATTAGCGGCTCGCTGCGCTGAAAACCGGTTTGATCGCCATTATTGAAGTCTGCGGTGCTGTCGATTGTTTTGAAACCATCAGTATCACGAAAAACCCCTTCCAGCAGATAACCTATTTGGCCTTGCTTTGTGTTTACGGTATCTCCGTAATATAAATGAACCCGCAGATCCGCAAAACTACCGTAGGATGTACGCAGGAAAAACTCACGGCTCCGGGGGATTTTGGTTGAAAGGTAGTTGATTACCCCACCCGTGGTATGCGGTCCATAGCGTACCTGACTTGAGCCTTTGAGAATTTCCAAGCCACTCATCCGCCCAACGGCCGGAGTGTAGTAAGCGGCTGGTGCAGAATAGGGTGCAGGTGCAGTCAAAACCCCATCTTCCATCATGGTAATTTTCGCGCTGCGAGTGATATTGGCAAACAAACCGTAACCATCTTCCTGCCGCAGATACACCCCAGGCACACTACGCATTACCTGGTTGATATCATCGTAGTTGCGTTCACGAATTTCTTCCGCCGAAATATACTGAGCGGAACCAGTTGCCTTAAGAATACCAGCCGAGTTTCCGACTACCAGCATCTTGTCGAGAAGAGCACTCTGAGAATCGGTTGATTCTGTTTTGCTGGGTGCTTTACCTTCCTCGGCGGGCAACTGCTCAGCGTGAGCTGGCTCCGAAGCGTAAACCATAAGACCTGCCAGAATTTGCAGTGTAAGGACTTTCATTAAGGGCTCTCTTTGATCTCAGAATTATTTTGAGACAAGTATAGAGAGCATTGTTACTAAATGCAAACGATTCTCATTAACACTTGACCCAGGTCAAGTGAATAGTATTAATTAGCACTGGCACGCAGAGTAACGGGGTTATTGGAGGCCTGATTTACAGCCAATATAAGCTTCCGCAGCACGGCTGGTGCTAGGCGATCACAGACTTCTTCTGAGAATGGCTGCAAAGAGGCCAATTGATCCGCACTTAAATTTGCGGTTTTTGTAAGGATTTCATTCCAAAGAACGATTTTCGAATGCCTGATTATATCGCTGCTCAACTAATCTTACAAAATTATTAACGGAA
>QIKG01000015.1 GCA_003232965.1 Oceanospirillales bacterium | reverse complement strand
AAACTATTACCTGATATACTCCCTGAGGTTTTAACAACAAATGGATCTATGTGGGTTGACCTTTTAAGCAATAGCTAAGCTGCGGGCTAATTAAGGAAAATCTGATCTATTCGTGAATTAGCATGTTGAGTATACAATTCGAAATAGTTAGGAGCGCTAGCAATAATGGAAGTCATACATTTTCTAAACCAGCAGTGGTTATCCAATTGGCCGGGAATAAAGTTCATGTTTGTGGCTTATGGCATAGGTCTCGCCATTGACAATCATCTGCAAACATACGCTTTAATTTTATTCATGGCTTTTTCTTTATTTTGTTCAATAGCATCGCCTTAAGTGTGGTCAGCAGGGTTGGTGAACCAATACGAGAGTTTTTTGGCGGTCCCTATATACAATTACAGTTTGATGATAGCTTATTAGGTGAATTAGCCTATATCTTTTGTTTTATTCTGGTGTTTGATTTCTTTTATTACTGGCTCCATCGGCTACAGCACAAATGGCCGTGGTTATGGGCACAGCATAAAATGCATCACTCAGATAAATCATTAAACATCACCACTCACAGCCGATTTCATTGGTTGGAAAGTTCATTTCAGCTATTTTTTATAAGCATCCCAATGGCTATCTTATTTGAGCTAACCCTAGAAAATCTGGGGCTTATCTGGTCAGTTTATATGCTCTGGGGTTACTTCATCCATATGAATCTTAAACTGAGTTTTGGATGGTTTACGGGGGTGGTGTCTGGCCCACAGTACCACCGGATACACCACTCAAACCTTATTCAACACAAGGATAAAAACTTCTCAGCTTCCTTGCCATTATACGACCTCATTTTTGGCAGCTATTACGGGCCTAAAAAAGATGAGTACCCCACAACCGGCTTATTTGACGGCGAAGATATGAACAACCTCCTGATCGCCTGGTTTTCGCCATTTAAGGACTGGTATCAACAACTGCGAAGCCTGATAAAAAGTGATAACGCCAGGATTGATGATAAAACAGGTGATAGCTAGGATTTTAGCCTAGAGGCGTTCAGGCAACCCCTACCCCACTGATACTTTAAACCAATAGAAGTATTATCTTTTCGACTATCGAGCCGGGATCTCATTAGCAACCTTGCTGCCTTTTATACGATAACGGGAAAGCTCAGCGACCCTCGGTGATGTATCGCTCCAGCTCACGATTAAATTCCTCGCCTTTATCAGAATTTGTCATGAAAACGTAACCAAGCTTTTTATCCCGAAACAGCATCATGCCCGACTGGAAACCACCGTTGTTGCCACCATGCTCATAACGGATGCCATAGGGCGTAGGTTCAATGGCAATGCCCAGTCCCCAGGCTGTTTCTCCGGTTAGTTGCCTAGTCTCACTATCTACTGGAATTTGTGCTTGTGGTTTGAACATTTCCTCTTGCAGCAGCGGAGTCAGCCCTTCACCTTCTATCAAGGCTATCATGAAGCGGGCGTAGTCGAGAGCATTGGTGTGCAGACGACCGGCTGCGCCAAATGTAAGTGGTGTATCCTCAGGAAACGAACGCGGCCATCCGTCGTTAGACAGCTTGCCATCTCTATGGCCAGAAACCTTATGCTTGCCGATAAATTCAGTCTTGATGAATGAACTATTCTGCATGCCCAGCGGTGTTGCTACTTCATGCTGAAAAAGCGTATCGATGGTTGTCATGTTGTGTTTGCTAAGGTGCGCAATGACTAGGGCAAGATAATTATATCCCTCTCCTGAATATCCAAATGTTCCCGGATTATGCTTCATATACATCTTTCCACGCTCGATATTGCGCTCAGCTGGTGCTGGATCGAACCAGCGCCAGTTTGGAAAGCCCGCTGTATGACTTAAAACCATCCTAGCTGTGACCTGATGATAGCGCGGATCATATTCAAGCTCATTCATTCGCAAATATTCATACAGTGGTTGATCAAGATCCAACACGCCCTTATCTACTAAGCGTAAAACAAAATACGCGAACACAGGTTTTGAAAGCGATGCGGCTTCGAAAATCGAATCTTTGTCCACTGCCAAACCTGAATCAAGGTTCGACACACCTTTGGATCGATAATAAACGACCTCACCGTTGCTGATCACAGCAATGGAAAGACCCGGCATTGCTAGGCTTCCCATTTGCTGGTCAACAAACTGGTCAAGGCCTGAAAGCTCTATCTTAGTTCCACTGGCTGACAAAATTGAAAGTTGGTGTTCGACCGAACCGTCAGCTGGGTCAATAGTTAAGTCGGGTTTTTGATTGAGAGGCAGCGTAGCGCAACTTACTAAAAGAATTAGGTAAAGCAGTAAAAGATATATTTTCATACGGGTTAATTATGCATTACCAAAAGTTTGCGATTGCCCCAGGTAGCCCATGCTTAAGTTGACTAGTTCATCAATAAATTCCGGTTGTGTAAAAAATAGCGGCTCCTCTATTAATGTTGTTTGAATCAACGAGTCTACAGAATTAGCAAGAATATAGGCTCGATTATAATTATCATGTTGATCAGAACCATCTACTTCATCCAGCA
>QIKG01000265.1 GCA_003232965.1 Oceanospirillales bacterium | reverse complement strand
CTTATCATCGGAAATAGTTGCTCCGGGTCTGCGCGGGGCATCTACTAGATCTGCCATGATTTTAGGAGGAGTTTGGTAGCCGAGGTCGGATTGTGCCTGTATACCGAAACTGATCAGTAGCAGTGATAAAAATAAATATTTCAAATTTCTTACTCCCGTAATAAATGCCTGAAATTACAGGCTGGATTACAGGCAGTATGCCAGAGTTTAGACTGCTGGAGGATAATTCGAGTGATCAGCCTGATAGTCTTGACCTTATCGAATATAATAGACCAATATTGTTTTATTATTGTTTTATTCAGAACAAAGAGGACTTATAGTGAAGAAAAAAACACATTTGCTGGCTTACTACTGAAATTGACGCTATTGGTTTCTCTGGTCTTACTGTCGATTGTAATCGTGAGCATGGATTCCGGGTTGTTGATACGCGGTAATAGTGAGTGGTCAATTACTGAGGTAAGTCATAAGCTATGCATTCTGACATCAGCGATATTATTCGGTTTCGCTGCTAAATATGATACCCGCTCGCGTGGCTTTTTTATCCTAGTTGCTGGTCTGTTTGCTGCAATGGCTATTCGGGAGGCCGATGGCTTGCTTGATAACATTCGAAAAGGCTTCTGGCTTTATCCTGCCTTGAGTGTATCGGCTGCGGCTATTTATTTTTCAGTAAAACAAAAAGCTACAGTAAAGCTCCCGCTGTTATCGCATATGAATAGCACACCCTTTGCATACATCACTCAAGGCTTGGTAATTATTTTAATATTTAGTCGAATTTTCGGATCTGGTTTCATGTGGCGGGCAGTAATGGGGGATGACTACGATGAAATACACAAGACAGTCATTCAGGAAGGTATTGAGTTGTTGGGCTATATGATTGTGTTTTATGGTTCGATATTTGCCTTCGGAAACGCATACAAGCAGCGAAATGATGCTTAGACCATTCAGGATTTTCTTGTTTCTGGCGAAATAACAATCACTCTAGAAGTATCGCCGGCACTTTTCAGTCGTTTATTCGTTTATTAAAAAAGGCGTTAAAATGACTCGTTCTTTATTAATATAACTACATCATTAGTTTGCACTGTTAAGGTGGCACCCCATTTTCTAGCTAACCATTGAAAGGTTTCAATTGCAAAAAAACACACATGCGTGGGATCGTTTTTATAATGCCAAGAGGCAAAAGCCTGCTGATTTAGTACTCGCTTGGTCATAATGCCCAGAACACCGCCTTGTTTTAAGCATGACCAGAGCAAGTCCAATTCCTTGGCCGGATGGTGCAGGTGCTCAAGCACTTCAGTTGCAGTAATAAATTCATATTTTAAGTCGAACACGGAACGATCAGTCGCATAAAATGGGTCATAAATTTTCATTTTATGCCCAGCTTCCTCAAACATAAGCGCGAGGGTGGGTCCGGGACCGGAGCCGAAATCAAGGCCGTTACTCTGGGGGCTCAACTGTTGTGAGAGTGGGGCAAACATACGCCCGAGAAACTTTCGATATCCTGAGTCAGTTGCTGAGTTCTCATGTTGGTCATACAACGCTTTTTCTTCTGCAGAAGTTAAGTGGTATTGCGGCAACACAAATACAAGAAAACAACTTGGACAGCGGTAGTATTCTCGTTTGTCCTGATAATATGGCTGGCTATCGATGGACTCGCAAAGCGGGCATAGCTGTTGTTTAATCAATATATTTCCAGGATGTCGCACCATCGAAATTTCTTATTGATATATCTTCAAGTAATTCGCCACTGAACATCCGCGCATTGATTGCCAGCCGTTGAGAATCGCATTTTTCAGTCGTTGTGTAATGCGTAGAGCAGCCACACAGCGGGCAATGATGGAAAGCAATATCTTTATCTCCCCACATATAGCTTGCCGGTGTTTTGAACTTGTGACTTACGCTAACATCACTAGGCTGAAAGTAAGCCCACAGTGCCCCCAGGCGGGAGCATATTGAGCAATTGCACGCGGTAACTGTAGCGGGTAATTGCTCGGTTTGAAGGCTAATATTACCGCAATGGCAGCTGGCTATTATCATGAGAAATTTACACCTAAATAGGCTTAAGCCTACTCAACAGTAATGGTTATTTGCTTAGACAGCACTGGCTTGCTGTGTGGCCTATGCGCATAATCGCCCAACAGCAGTTGCAGCGTATGCGTGCCTGGGCTTAGTGTTAGTTCAGTCTCTGTTTGACCACCACCAAAATGCACGATCTTATCTGTTGCGGCAAGGGGTTTAGTCATATCCGGTAGCGTTTCAAGGTTAATCAACAGGTGGTGGTGACCGGTTTTATCACGCATTGTGCCAGCTGGTGCAATCCCCATTCCGCTTAGGCCGAATTTAATCCTAAATGTTTGCGTAACCGTTTCACCATCGAGTGGTGCAATAAAATAGACTGTTGCATCAGTAGGGGGTGTTGATGAGGCTTCATTTGCAGAAATGCTGAGTGCCAATGAGATGGAAAGCAATATGTACTCCACTAAATTCAGTAAATATTGCCTTATTCGAGGCTGCCGCACAAGTGCAATTTATGTGTTCAGCCTGCGAAAATCGGCACCGGTTGGGTTCTGGTGAACTCGCAGATCAAACTCCGGTACTACAGCAAAAATATGATCAAAAATATCTGCTTGGATTGCCTCATAGTTTTCCCAGGCTTTGTCTTTGCTGAAGACATAAATTTCAATCGGTAAACCATTTTCCGTCGGTGCCAGTTGGCGTACCAAAAAAGTCATTTCTTTATTAATCATCGGGTGGTTGTCGAGGTAGGCAACAACATAAGCGCGGAAGGTTCCAATATTGGTCATCCGCCGGCCATTAACCAGGCTTGTATTATCAACATTGGCTGCATGATTATGGGTTTTCAGTTTTTCTTTCATGGTTTCAATATAGGTGGAAATATACTGAATTTTTGCAAATCGTTCGAGCATTTCAGCATCACAAAATCGAATGCTACTTATATCAATGTTCAATGAGCGTTTAATTCGCCGGCCATCGGAATTGTCCATGCCACGCCAATTTTTAAATGATTCACTGATAAGTGCGTAAGTAGGGATGGTGGTTATAGTTTTGTCCCAGTTTTGTACTTTCACCGTGGTCAGGGCAACTTCAAGAACATCACCATCGGCACCGTATTTAGGCATTTCTATCCAGTCGCCAACTGCAACCATTCTGTTGGTTGCCAATTGTATACCGGCGACAAAACCTAAAATTGAATCACGGAACACCAGCATCATTACCCCGGCTAAAACACCAATGCCACTGAGCAGGTAGATCGGTGTTTT
>QIKG01000120.1 GCA_003232965.1 Oceanospirillales bacterium | reverse complement strand
AAGTTCAATGGTAGTACACCCATGCCCACCAGGTTAGAACGATGGATGCGTTCAAAGCTTTCGGTCAATACCGCTTTAATGCCCAATAATGTTGTACCTTTCGCGGCCCAGTCACGGGATGAACCAGTACCGTATTCTTTACCACCGATAACCACCAAACTAGTACCGCTTTGTTGATATTTCATCGCCGCATCATACAGCGGCATAACTTCGTTATCTGGCCAGTATGTGGTCCAGCCACCTTCAGTACCTGGAGCGATTAAATTACGCAGGCGTACATTGGCAAAAGTCCCGCGCATCATCACCTCATGATTACCACGGCGAGAACCGTAGGAATTGAACTGAGCACGATCAATACCGTTTTCCTGCAGATAGATGGCGGCCGGTGAGTCAGCTGCTATCGCGCCCGCAGGGGAGATATGGTCGGTGGTGATAGAGTCGCCTAGCAAGGCGATACAGCGTGCACCTTTTATATCGGTAACCGCCTCGGGTTCTGCACCCATACCTTGGAAGTAGGGTGGGTTGCGAATATAAGTGGAGTCCTCGGCCCAGCTGAACATTTTTCCTTCTGGAGACTGCATAGATTGCCAAGTTTCATCACCAGTAAACACTCCAGCGTAGCTTTTGCGGAACATTTCCGGATGAATATTATCCCGAACACATTGTTGAATTTCGTGACTGCTAGGCCATATATCGCGTAGATAAACTGGCTTGCCATCGGCATCATGGCCAAGTGGGTCATTAATCAAGTCGGTGTTTAATGTACCCGCGATTGCATAAGCAACAACCAATGGCGGTGAGGCCAGGTAGTTCATTTGAACATCTGCATGAATTCGGCCTTCGAAATTACGATTGCCAGAAAGTACCGAGCAGGCAACCAGATCATTTTCACGAATCGCCTCGCCTACAGGGCCTGGTAATGGGCCGGTATTACCGATACAGGTGGTGCAACCATAGCCAACCACATCAAAGCCAAGTTTTTCCAAGTCATCGAGTAAACCCGCATGTTGCAGATATTCAGTCACTACCCGTGAACCAGGTGCCAAGGATGTTTTCACCCAAGGCTTAACCTGCAAGCCGCGTGCGGCAGCATTGCGGGCAATTAAACCAGCACCCAGCATGACTGCAGGGTTTGAGGTGTTAGTGCAACTAGTAATAGCAGCGACAACTACAGCCCCATCTACCAGCTCGAAAGACTGGTCTTTGTACTCAACCATTGGGGCAGGGCTGCTCGCTGGGCGGTCGGCGATTAGCGGTTTCATATCACGCAGGTAATCATGTTGGGCGGCACTTACTAGCACACGGTCTTGTGGACGCTTGGGGCCGGCCATTGAGGGCACAACGGTACCCATATCCAGTTCCAGTGTGTCGCTGTAATCAGCAGTTGCTGAATCAACCGTATGAAACATTCCCTGGGCGCGAGCGTAGGCTTCAACCAAGTCTATTTGGTCTTCTTCTCGACCGGACAAACGCAAATAGTTCAGGCTTTCCTGATCTACCGGGAAGATGCCGCAGGTGGCGCCATATTCCGGTGCCATATTAGCGATAGTGGCTCTATCTGCCAGTGGCAAGTGTTGCAGACCATCACCGAAGAACTCAACAAATTTTCCAACGACACCAAGCTCGCGCAACATCTGCACAATGGTTAATACTAAATCTGTGGCCGTAGATCCTTCAGGTAATTTGCCAGTTAGTTTAAAGCCCACCACTTGTGGGATTAACATTGATATTGCTTGGCCCAGCATGGCAGCCTCAGCTTCAATTCCGCCAACGCCCCAGCCCAGCACGCCAATACCATTAATCATGGTGGTGTGTGAATCTGTGCCAACTACGGTGTCTGGATAAGCTACTGTGACACCATCTTTTTCAGTCGCAAATACTACCCGCGCCAAATACTCAAGATTGACTTGGTGGACGATGCCATTGCCAGGCGGAACAACACTAAAATTAGAAAATGCATTCTGACCCCAACGCAGGAAGCCATAGCGTTCCTTATTGCGCTGGTATTCCATTTTGGTATTGGCCTCAAGTGCCGATTCACTACCGTAGTAATCTACCTGGATCGAGTGATCAATGACCAGCTCTGCAGGTGACAGCGGATTAATTTTATTCGGGTCACCACCAAGATCACGCATGGCATCGCGCATCGCTGCCAAATCAACTACCGCAGGTACGCCTGTGAAATCCTGTAACACCACCCGTGAAGGAGTAAAAGCGATTTCGGTGGCAGGCTCCGCCTTGGCATCCCAGTTTAAAAGCGCTTCAATATCATCGTTGGTGACATCAATCCCATTTTCATTGCGCAGCAGATTCTCTAGAAGAATTTTTAACGCAAAGGGCAGACGTTCTAAATTATATTTGTCAGCCAGTGAGGGTAAGCTGAAGTAGTCCATTTCACGCCCATTAACATTCAGCGTGCTGCGTGTGGAAAAGGAATTAGACATTAGTTATGCTCCTGAATATTATTTGTTAGTGTTCTGATTGCAAGCTGATAAGCACTCGCCTTGCAATCAAGCGAAGCTCCTGAAACGCGTATTTTTTGTTTTTTTTAAAACTTCGATTCAATCCTGTAATTATGCGTGATTCAAGCCTGATTTAACAGCCAAAAATTTATTCTTTAATCTAGTCGTCTTAGCCCAAAATTTTAGTACTGGCATCAATGACTTTTTTACGCCCGAACATCAGGTCAAAGCGAGAACCACCTAGTTGCACCCATAAGCGAGCTGAAC
>QIKG01000095.1 GCA_003232965.1 Oceanospirillales bacterium | reverse complement strand
TAAATTGAGTGGGATCCTCATTGTGATTGCCGAAAAGTTTCATTTGCTATACCGATCAAGAGCTTGTGCTGAGTGAGTGCGAGCACTTGCAAGATCTAGGTATTAATCTTTAAGGTTTTTTTTCCGCGCTTTTAGTTTATCCCGCTTGGTTGGCTTTTTGTTTCTTGCCCGGGGTTTATGCCGTTTTTTCGGCTTATGAGCAAATTTTCCAGCCGGACGACCACTGGGTTTTTCTTTTTCCTCTGTTTCTTTTCCTGGCCCGCCACTGTCTACGCTAAGGTTAAGCTGCTGTCCGGCAACCCAGGTCTTTTTTAGTACCGCAACAATATCTTTTGGCAGATTTTTTGGTAGATCAACCAAAGTAAAGTCTTCACGAATATTGATGCGACCGATATTGTCGCTATCCAGACCACCTTCATTGGCGATGGCACCGACAATATTGCCGGGCTTAACTTTATCTTTGTAGCCCACTTCCAGACGGTAGCGTTGCATATCCTCGCTCAAACCGGCATCATTCCGCCGGGGTTTTTTACCTCTTTTGCCCGAAGACCCTTCACCACGGTTGTCGCGACCATCCCTATCCCACTTAACCGCGCGTTTGCTGTGCTGTGGTTGGTCTTTTAATAGGAAAGGCACACTACCTTGTAACATTTTTGCGATCGCTGCTGCGACTTCTACCGCCGGAACATTGTGCTCGTGTTCGTATTGTTCGATCAACTGACTAAACAGACCAAGATCACCTGCAGCCAGTGTGTCGGTAATGCGTTGTTTAAAGCGTGCAATTCGAGTGTCATTAATTAACTCGGTAGTAGGCAGCTCCATTCTTTCAATTTCTTTACGCGTCGCTCTTTCTATTGCATAAAGCATGCGTTTTTCGCGTGGGGCTACAAACAATATTGCATCACCCTTGCGTCCGGCACGACCGGTTCGGCCAATACGATGTACATAGGCTTCGGTATCGTAGGGAATATCATAATTTATGACATGGCTGATGCGTTCTACATCCAGGCCACGCGCCGCAACATCGGTTGCTACCAGGATATCCAGCGAGCCTTTTTTCAGACGATTAACAGTGCGTTCGCGTTGGTTTTGCGCGATATCGCCATTCAGAGGGGCGGCGGCAAAACCGCGTGCAGCTAGTTTTTCTGCCAACTCCACAGTCGATGTTCTGGTGCGCACAAAAACAATCATTGCCTCAAAGGGTTCAGCTTCCAGGATGCGGGTTAAGGCATCCAGTTTATGCACTCCGCTGACCGGCCAAAAGCGCTGACGAATGGTTTCAGCTGTCTGGGTTTTAACTTTAATAGTGACTTCAGCAGGGTTGTTCAGATACTTGCGTGCAATCCGCCGTATTTGCTCGGGCATGGTGGCTGAGAACAACGCAATTTGTCTTTTATCTGGCGTTTGCTCAAGGATCCACTCCACATCATCAATAAAACCCATGCGTAACATTTCATCGGCTTCATCGAGCACTAGGGTTGTCAACTTACCCAGTTTTAAAGTGCCTTTGCGCATATGGTCCATCACCCGGCCGGGTGTACCTACCACTACATGTACGCCACGCTTAAGTGCGCGAATTTGACCGCTGTAGTCCGCCCCGCCATAAACCGGCAATACATGAAACCCTTTCAAATAAGTCGCATATTTCTGAAAGGCCTCTGCTACCTGAATAGCCAACTCGCGGGTTGGTGCTAATACCAACACCTGGGGCTCTTTTTGTTGCAGTGAAATCGAAGATAAAATAGGTAAAGCAAAAGCCGCCGTTTTACCTGTGCCGGTTTGTGCCTGACCTACAAGGTCTCTTCCATCCAACATCAGCGGTATGGTTCTTGTCTGAATCGGTGAAGGGCTTTCGTAACCAACATCATCGAGTATTTTGAGCATGGGTTTGCTCAGGTTAAGGTCGTTAAATGTGGCTGGTTTTTCGCTAGTCATTACAATGGCCAAAATTAGATGTTCGTGTTGAAATAAAAATACAGACTGGACTCAGGCTTTGTGATCCACAAACCTTACCGAATTCAGCTAGCTGAGACTGTGCTATTGTAACGGTTTGCAGTCAACAGGATACACAATTATGAGTGCCCGTTGCTGATACACTTCTATGCAAGGTTTCAATGGAGGTAAACTCAACAGGAATTTCACTGGAACAGGAAGATTAAATTCTAATCATTCCCCTCTATAACTGTAAATATAGTATTGCTCTAAACCCTTAATATGCCAATTAGCTATGTCATTACTTAGAAAACTTTATCGCGGAAAAGAATTGAGGAGCTTCGCCTGATTGGTCAGCGCCGTGTACCCAACTTTAGTTTCGAATATGTTGAAGGTGGTGCCGAAACCGAAACTGCACTGCAGCGGAATCTAGATGTTTTCAAGCGCTATAGTTTTCAGCCCTCCACCCTGGTGAATACCGAGGGTCGCAAGTCAGGTATTAGTCTGTTTGGAAAACCATCACCCTCACCGCTACTGATTTCACCTACCGGCTTGAACGGCTTACTCCATCACCGTGGTGATATTGCACTGGCAAAGGCCGCTGCTAGTGCGGGCATTCCGTTTTGCCTCAGCACAGTTTCTAATGCAACCCTTGAAGATGTTTCCACAGAAGCTGGTGGCCGCTTATGGATGCAGTTGTATATGATGAACGACCGCAATATCGCTCGGGATATTATTAGCCGCGCTGAAAAAGCCGGTTACGAGGCGTTGATATTTACCACCGATGCCAATGTTTTTGGCCGCCGGGAGTGGGATCTGAGAAACTACCGACAACCCGGAAAACTAACTGCAAGAAACATCCTTGATATCGCCCTGCACCCGCGCTGGGTGTCGGATGTAATGATTCCCCACGGCATACCTCTATTTGAAAATGTACTGGATTACTTGCCAGCAGAAATGCGCACTGTTAAAGGTGGCGTGGTATCACTGCCGGGTATGCTAGCGCCGGATATCAGCTGGGACGACCTCCGCTGGATCAGAGATATGTGGCCGCGGAAACTTATTTTAAAAGGTGTATTGAATGTCGCTGATGCCAGACAGGCGGCCAATATCGGCTGTGATGGCATTATTCTCAGCAATCACGGTGGCCGCCAACTCGACAGCTGTGTCGCTCCGATTGAGGTGTTGCCAGAAATCAGCCAGGCTGTTGGGGAGCAATTAACCATTCTAATCGGTAGCGATGTGCTTAAAGCCATTGCCCTGGGGGCCGATGCTGTGATGATCGGCAGACCAACACTTTACGGCCTCGCTGCCGGTGGTCAGGCCGGTGTTGAACATGCATTGGCCTTATTAAGCGAAGAAATCGACCGGGTATTGGGGCAGTTAGGTTGTCATTCATTACAGCAGCTCAATTCCCGAATGCTGATCAAGAATGCCCCTTAGAGTCAGCTATTTAAAACTCTGCTTACTGCTGATATTTTCCAGCCTGCCGGGGGTGCTAACAGCAGCTGAAGTACGGGTTGCCGTGGCAAGTAATTTTGTGGTCACAATGAAATCGCTGGCACGCGCGTTTGAAGCTCAAAGTGAACACCGCATGGTCATCGCCAGCGGCTCCACCGGCAAACACTTTGCACAAATCAGCCACGGCGCCCCTTTCGATCTGTTTTTTGCCGCAGATGCGAAACGCCCGCAATTATTGGAACAGCAGGGACTGGCCATTGCTGGCACCCGCTTTACCT
>QIKG01000012.1 GCA_003232965.1 Oceanospirillales bacterium | reverse complement strand
AACACGGAGTTCGAAGATGCACTGCGTAATTTATTTGATAAGCCGGAACAACTAGATGACTGGCTAGCGCAATGGCGCACACGTTTACATGACGAAACCCAAAGCGATGAACAACGACAAATAATAATGCAAGCAATCAACCCTGTTTACATCCCACGCAATCACCAAATCGAAGCTGCGATACGCGCTGCAGAAGACCACAATGACTTCACGGCGTTCCATAACCTGCATAAGGTATTACAAAGCCCTTATACTCAGCAAGAAGGAAAAGACCGTTACCAACTTCCACCGAAACTAGGCGAAGTAATAGCAAAAACATTTTGTGGTACCTAGGCTGGTCTATCCATTTTGGGCGCAACTAATCTCACAGTATCGATAGCTCCAGCAACTACTGGGACTTAAAAACACCCAGGAAAAAGATATTGATATCACCTGACCCAGCATCGATGAAAGCGTTGGATCTATGGGTGGCGCGGCAATCCTTGCTGATTTGGGCTATAGGTACAACTTAATTTTCAATTAAACTGCATCCGCAATAATTGCTTTTAGCGCTTTTACATGGCTACTTAGTGCTTTTCTGCCCTCCGAAGTCAATGCAACCCAGGTTCTAGAGCGCCCAAATTCAGCGCGTTTTTTTAACTGGATATAGCCGGATTCTTCGAGTACCTTAAGGTGTTTAGATAATACCGAGTCACTAACATCAAGCTGCTCTCTAATTAACTTAAATTCTAATTCCGCTGATGTTGCTAATATGGCGCATATCTGTAATCGATTTGGAGCGTGGATGGTGGCATTAAGACTTGTCATTAGTTTTCTCTTCAATATATTCGCCAGTGGGGTACTTATTTATTAATCCGAATAAAATAATGCCGGCGAGTACCGCTGCAATGTGTGGCGCATATTCAAAGCCTATTAAGCGAAGCTCTCTGCCCCCAATAATTAAGATAGCAAAGACTAACCCACTCATAAGGTTTAGCCGCATGGAAGCAGAGGACTTTGGAATAATGCTTGGTTTAACCCCCAAAATTCGGAAGGTGTAATAAGACAATCCCATTGATATTGCAAAGCCTAAACCTCCTAACACCATGGCGAGCGCCCATTGGTTTTCATGCTCAGTCATGCCGTACCCAAAAATAATAGCCGCGTAGCTAATGCTTGCTAATAGCGTTAGCAAGATCGGTGGGCGCTGAGTTTCAATAATCCTGTGTTTATTCGCGGCTATAGAATCTAAGGCCTCACTTGCTTCCTTTCTTGACACTGTGTTTTGTTCGTTTGTCATATTAATCTCCTATTAACTTTAAATTGAAAATTGATATTAACACAGGCTTTCCAATGTGGAAAGCTTTGTTTTTCCTTATTGGAAAGTTATATTTTTCCATATTGGAAAGTTAATGAATGAAGCACTCAAATAAACGCCGTTGAAAGTCTAGTTTTAGGATTACTGGCGATGACCAGTAACTGTTACGGGGCGTTTTTCACAGCTGCTTTTGGCGTCATCACTGGCACCCTTAAATCCCAGCCATCCACCCAATTGATTTGATCAAGTTTCATTCCGAATTCTTCAATCAGCCCCTCTTCTATCCCAGGCATGTGTGCTGCACCGTAAAAAATAGCAAGTTTTTTGTGCCCTTTTTCAATTTCTTGGCGTAAAATCTGTAATGCTTTTAAGTTTCTGGTGGTGATAATGGTTGAGCCATTTTCTCCCTCTAGGGCATCTATGGTCGGGCGTATTTGAATAAATTGCTGCGCGGCTATGACTTTTAAATCTCGTTCTCTTGTTGGTGAAAATAAAGCTAACAATAACTGAGCATCAGTCGCTGCACTTTTATTAGCCGTTTGCTGCTGCATTCCAACGAGCCATAGCTTCAAAAACATAGATAAGAAGGATTCACCCTTTTCAGCCATGCTCCGCTTAAAATCAGTTGGTGAAATATCGGCATGTACGAAATTACTTGCTGAATAATCAACTTCGTCTAGCTGGAATGTCAAGCCTAAAACATTTTGCATACCCCGCTGCAAAGATGTAATCAGGCTTATATTTTTACCGCCTGTATTTTTATCTTCTACATTTCCACCAACTCTAGTCCCTTCTGGCGCAACCAGCTCGTATAAAACCACATCATAGGTCTTAAAAAGTTCATTCAAGTTTTCATAATAAGATTTATCGGCAATATGCACGGCACTGATTAAATCTACAGATACATTATTGGCAGCGCCGTAATTTTTAATATACCTGGCATTTGCCAATTGCGGATACGCAAAAACTCGGTTTTCTGCTCAGGCGTGACCAATACAGCTTCTGGGTTTTGGGTCTCTTGCGCTGAAATTTGCAAAGACAACAAACTTAAAAATAATATTAGGGTATATTTCATATATATATTAAACACTGTGGTGTCTGTTATGTGGTATCTGTTATCTATGCGGGCAATTTCAAAAAATTCAAGACACTACTTTCCAACGAATTAAATCATCGTGTTTAAATACAGCCCCACCCCCTGTGTCAGGGTTGAATAACTGCCG
Source organism: Oceanospirillales bacterium (assembly GCA_003232965.1). Taxonomy (GTDB): domain Bacteria; phylum Pseudomonadota; class Gammaproteobacteria; order Xanthomonadales; family SZUA-36; genus SZUA-51. The sequence goes on along the minus strand of QIKG01000012.1, from coordinate 400 downwards.
CGGGTTTTATCTAGGCTAAAACCACCGGCTACTGCCAGATTCGTGGGCATAAATGCCCACCCTACGATTGGGGATTTGATAGTATAGGCGGATACTTGAATTAAACACCAAACAGGCCCCTAATCTATGTCGGATATCAGTGTAAGTTTTCCCGGCCACGAACAAATCCCCTTGCGCGAATACGCTGAAAAAGCGTATCTCGACTACTCCATGTATGTGGTTCTCGACCGCGCACTACCGTTTGTTGGTGATGGCCTCAAGCCGGTACAGCGGCGGATTGTATTCGCAATGTCGGAATTGGGCTTGTCGGCTCAGTCTAAGCATAAAAAATCGGCGCGTACTATTGGTGATGTTATCGGCAAATACCATCCGCATGGTGATTCAGCTTCTTATGAAGCCA
>QIKG01000294.1 GCA_003232965.1 Oceanospirillales bacterium | reverse complement strand
AAAAATTTCCGCCAAGCGTTGATGCTTTACAGCAAGAATCGCTGAAAATGCAAGCGGTGGCAGCCTACAGTGGCAGGGTTGCTCCGGCGCTGGAAAAGTTACTAGAGTTTATGGAAAACGAATACCTGCCAGCTGCGCGTAAATCAATTGCTCTGGGTGATCTGCCCAATGGAAAAGCCTGGTATGCACATAAGGTAAAGCAAAGAACCACAACAGATTTAACTCCTGAAGAAATTCATGAAATTGGCTTGGCTGAAGTAAAGCGAATCCGCGCTGAAATGGATATTGTTATTAAAGATAGTCTGAAATGGATATTGTTATTAAAGATAGTGGTTTTGAGGGTAGTTTTGAAGAATTCCTAGAGTTTCTGCGTACCGACCCACAGTTCTACCATACAAGCAAAGAAGACTTACTACGCGAATATCGTGATATTGCCAAACGTGCCGACCCTGAGATGGTGAAATTGTTCTATAAACTACCGCGTACACCTTACGGGATAATAGCTGTGCCTTCGTATGCTGAAAAATCAAAAACCACCGCTTATTACCAGACCGGTTCTGTTAAAGCCGGTCGCGCCGGGTTTTACTTTGCCAATACCTACGCATTGGAAACCCGTCCGCGTTGGGAAATGGAGGCACTGACATTGCACGAAGCTGTGCCCGGACACCACTTCCAGTTGGCAATTCAGGACGAACTTGAAAATGTCCCCTGGTTCCGTAGAACAGGTGGCCATACCGCATTTATTGAAGGCTGGGGTTTGTATTCAGAAAGTCTGGGTGAAGAAATCGGTTTTTACACTGACCCTTATTCAAAATTTGGCCAGCTGACCTATGAAATGTGGCGTTCGATTCGCCTGGTAGTAGATACCGGCATGCACCAGCTGGGCTGGTCACGCCAGCAGGCGATTGACTATTTTATGAAAAATGCCGGCAAACAAGAACATGATGTAATTGTTGAAATAGACCGTTATATTGTCTGGCCGGGACAGGCCTTGGCTTATAAGATCGGCGAGTTGAAAATCAAAGAATTACGCGCTTATGCGACGGCAGAACTAGGTGATAAATTCGATCTTCGGGCTTTTCACGATGAAGTGTTGGGTAAGGGGTCTGTGCCATTGAATGTTAAGCGTTGGGTTAGTAAGAATAAAGATTCCGACTGATAGCAGCGCTGAATCTGGTCTCATTCAACCCTATCGTCTTTCCGGGCTTGACCCGGAATCTAGTGGTTTCAATGGCTTAGTTGCTACCAGCCAACGCCGATATGAGGACAACAGAAGTTAACCGGACAGCAGTGATAAAATATCTAACTGGAGGTTTTCCCGGTATCATCTGATAATTGTTAGCAAGGACTTATGTAAAAAACTCAATCAAAAAATATATGAACAATTGCAAAGAGAGCAAAACAAAAATGTATAAAACCAACTCCACAGGCTTCTTATGTCGCTCTATCCTTGGTATATGCCTGCTCATGTTGGCAGGGCTAGCCCAGTCTGCTGCAACCAAACTTAATGATTATCACTGGAGTGGGGTAGATCGGGTTATAGCCATCAGTGATCTGCATGGTGATTATCAGCAATACTTTAAGGTGATGCAGTCGGCAGGTTTAATTAATGCTAAGGGTAAATGGACAGGTGGCACAACCCACCTTGTGCAAACCGGTGACATTACCGACCGCGGCCCAGATAGTCGGAAGATCATAGATCACCTCATTAAGTTATCGAAACAGGCGAACAAAAAAGGGGGTTATATTCATATGCTTATCGGCAACCATGAGGCGATGAATGTCAGTGGTGATTTACGCTATGTGCACGCTGGCGAATATGCTGCATTTGCAAATTCTAAGTCTCTACATTTACAGGAGTTGCAATGGCAGCGGCAGCTTGAAATGGTGCAGTCACTCGATGCGGAGGCCTTTGCCGCGCTGGACCTGGCTGCTGCGCGCAGTAAATGGGAGAAAAAAATACCACTGGGTTGGGTAGAGCACCGCGCAGCGTGGGTAATCGATGGTGAATATGGAAAATGGGTGCTAAAGAACCCGGTAGCTATCCGCATTAATGACACTGTTTATCTGCATGGCGGTATCAGTTCCAAGTTTTGCCGCTACAGTTTGCGCTCGCTCTCCAAGTTAATGCATGAAGGCTTGAGTGACTACGATGCTGATAAGCCCTCAATCGTGGATGATCCACTGGGGCCAACATGGTACCGAGGACTTGCACAGGAAGATGAAAGTGGTGTTTATAGCCAGACTCTGGATAATGTCCTCAGGCGCTACAAAGTTAAAAGAATGGTCGTCGGGCATACACCAACAGGCGGTGTAGTTTGGCCACGCTTCGATCAGCGGGTTATTGTGAATGATACCGGCATTGCCAAACATTACGGTGCGAATAAGGGCATTCTTGAGCTTAAAGCTGGCGTGGCAACAGCAATTTACGGTAGTCAAAGAATTCAGATTCCGCAAGCATCCTCCGACCGGGTAGATTACTTACGGGCTGTTATCAAAGTTAATCCCGACAATACGAAATTAAAAAAACGCCTTGAAAAAATGTTGGCACCAGAGCCTACAGAAGAATCTAATCCAGAGGAAACAGAAGAAGCGGCGCTTATCGGCACTTGTCTATAACTTCACGCTGGAAACGCTTGGGGTCATCCAGAATTACATAAAAACCTTTAATGTAGTTCCGAACCTGATTCTTGGGTTTTTGCTTGAGATCCCGGCTCGGAGCTCGGGAAGACAGCAGTATATGAAACCATACTGTGTTTAATTATAGGCTAAACAGGGAAGATTGCGCTTGGTGATTTTCAAGCCTAGTATTTATCGATAGTTTCTGTTTGAGGCAAATCAAAGACTCTACAATTACACAGAAAAAAGCCTGCGAATACGCAGGCTTGATTGTATTAGCTAAAGCTGAGAATTTTAGAACTCAGCACCTACACCAATAGCAATCGTGGTGTCATCTTTTGAGGTGCTTGGTGCAGCGTCTGTCTCATAATCGTAGCGTAAGGATATTTTGGCATAAACATCCTTGATAAGATCAAATTGAAAGCCAGTGTTGGACTTAAAAATAGCATTATTATTACCGTAGAACTGATAGCTGAGTGTGTTGTTATGATAAAACTTGATATCGCCAGCTAAGAGGTCCTGTTCATAAATCAGGTTCCATAGGCCAGCAGCACCACTGTCAGAAATGTCGCCAACTGTTTCATTCGAGTAACCCGCACCCAAGCTAATGCTCAGAAATTGCCGAGAATTATCAAGCACATCCCGTCCGAACAATGCACCTAAAGTATAGCGATGCGAGAGCTCACGAATGGGATCGCGTTCGTAAGTCGCCGTTATGCCGGTATACCAAGGGTCACTGAATATCCAGTTGTATTGATAGCTTAATAAATCTTGTTCTTTGGTGCTAATGCCATCGGTTTCATCACGGCGGAAGGTTATTTCAGCCAGGTGTCGATGTTCGCCCATGCGTAGCCGCGTATCAGCAAAAATCAGGGTATTGCGGCTATCGGTATTACCAGAATTAGCGGTTATATTGAGATCAACATGTGA
>QIKG01000249.1 GCA_003232965.1 Oceanospirillales bacterium | reverse complement strand
CCCCCCATTGCTCTTGTTAGTAGCGCATAATATGTCCGCTTTCAGAGACGAAGAGAAAACAGGTGATGAAACGGATAGAATGGCTACAGGAGAAGAGGCCTATGCGGAAGCCTAGCGATAAATGTAGGGTTCCTTAAGGAGACTCTGATCTATTCATGAATGAGCATATTGAGCCTATAATCCCCAATAGCCGCGTTGGTAAACACTGGCAATAGCGTTGCTATTACAAGCGCTTACCGCCTTGCTCTTAGATATTATAAATCTCAATCTGCTTCACTCAGAATAAATCAGAGGCTCCTTAAGCTTGGAAACGCACCGGTGGGTGGTAATTGGAATTAACTTCACCTTTTGCTGGGTTACGCCTGCGGCTAACACAGCCTACATACGGTGGATCGAGCTTTGCTTGCGTTTTTTATACCACCAGCGCCAAATGGCTCCCCGCGGCAAGTCAAGTCCGGCGGCATTGCTTAACAGGCGGTTAGGGTCTGAGAGTGTCCAGAACATATCCCGGCGGGCACGGCTGCGACCGGCGAACAGTAGGCGATCACCTTCTTTGATTTCGTAGTCGATTTCGGGCAGGAAAATACGCTGACCGCCGCGTTCAAGTACCAAGCAAATACTGGATAAGCTCTGTTCATCATGAAGCCGGCTATTGTGGCTAAGGTCGGCGATTTTTACTTTTATTTTGAATTTGTTGCAAACTTGTACACCGGCAGCATCAATCCCGCTGATATCAAGCAACCATAAATTCGGTGCATAACCCTTTAATACGGGTTCTAATTTATGCGCCAGTCGTTCTGCCCAACTGTCTTTCTGGTGGAGCATATATTCCAGAAATGGTCTGAGTAAGGGAGTGGTGACCAGAGCTAAAATTCGGCGTGCAACGATGTGACTTCGGCGTGCAACTAAATCTATTTGAGCTTTCTCAAAAAGTGCGCTGTTATCACTTTTTTCCTGCCGGGCGACGAAAAATAAATCCGGGTTGATATCTCTCGCTGTCATTATTATTGAAAGGTTATCTACATCATCACCCGTGCCGGCAATAATCCCAACGGCATCAGTTATACCGGCTGCTCGAAGTGTGTCTGCCTGCGTGCCCCTACCATGGACAGAGGATGGGTAGTCCTTGAGCAGGTGCTCGCGGACATCAATAACAGTAATACCAACACCAGCCTGTTGCATCTGCTGGGCAACTTTACTGCCAAAACGACCCAGGCCGCAAATAATCCAATGACCATGCGGTAACGGCATCTCTTCTCTGAGTACTGCACCGGGTACTGCTATCAACCAGTCCTGTACCAAGTATTTAACCGATGACTGGATGGCGAGTCCAAGGCGCTCGGCAAAAATCACATAAGGGTCGATAATAAAATCGGTTTTGAAAGATGCCATATTAGCTGCCACTACTTCGGACTCACAACGCGCCAACACGGTAAGCTTGGGGCGGAGTAATTTTGTGGTAATTGCGATTTTCAGATTGGTATGGTCATCGTTAGTTGTTGTAATTACTCCCAGGCAATTGTGGTTTTCAAGCTCCGTATCCAGCCCTGCTTGCATGAGTGCATCTTTATCACCGGCGTCCCCAGCCAGCATCGGGAATTTGTTCATGCTTGAATCTAATTCTAGCTTATGAATTCGTTCTTCCCGGAGCTCAATAATAGTGGCATGCAAGCCCCGTTGGTTCAGACCAAGGAGGATTTGTTCACCGGTATCGCCGATTCCACAGATGATATAAAAGGGGTCGCCGATCCAGCTTACCCGGCGGCTAAAGCGTGCCCTCGCTAATTCTGCGCGGAAACGGACATCCAGAAACAGACCAAGAATGGCACCAACTGAATATAACCAGGTAGCAACATTCAGATAAATAATACTAAAAACAAATAAGCGCTGGGCGTTGGTGAAGGCGTATGGGATTTCTCCAAAGCCAATAGTTGTTGACATAAAGGCAACAAAATAAGCCGCTTCAAGAAAGTTAAGGTAATAAACATCACCCTCATTATCCATGCCCGGAATTAGCATCATGCCAAACATGGAAAAACCGAATACCAGCAGCAATAAGATTAACGGCAGGCGCATTCTGCGCATGGTTAACCATAAAATGTCGTTCATTACTTATTTTGTCCTTGCTGATTCCCGCGGACTACTAATCGTTTCCGCAACCAGTAGGGTTACTGACACAAGGTTGGCCAGTAAGGCGCCCCCGGACAGGGAAACAATAACGGCCATGGTATCACCGGTCATAATCTGGTTATTAGCAAATACCACAACAGCCCAAACAGTGGCAGCGATGATTAACTGTACATCCGCAACCAAACTGGTTGCCAGTAGCACAGCACCCATATGAGAGCGGTCGCCGAACTTGGATTAATGATAATTGCAGCGATCAGTTCAATTGAATGATGATGTGCAGGGTTATCAATTTCGCCGGTAAAAAAACCAAAGTTTAAGGTCAGTGCCAAAACAATAAAAAACGCAAAAAAGACTTTTTCCAGATTCATTCTGTGTTCCCTCGATCATTCCCTCTATGGGGTTCTATATAGGTTAAAGCTTTATGAGGCTTGATACCAGTATAAATTGGATTTGCGAAAAATTACTTTCCCGGACTTGCTCCGGGTTCTCGCGCAGGTTTGCTTCAAATCGAAAGTGCAGTTAGCTTTAGGAGATTCCGGCTCGAGGGGCCGGGACGACAGGTGGTTTTGACTGACGATTATTTTTGCTGTAAAACCGCCATTGTTAAACGGGTAATGGCGACCAGTTTGCCGGCTTCATCTTCAGTGCGGATTTCCCACACCTGTGTGGAGCGCCCTAGATGGAAGGGAATGGCTGTGGCGATTACTCTTCCAGTGCGTATGGAGCTTATGTGATTGGTGTTGATTTCTAGGCCGACACAGTAATGTTTATTATCGACACACAGGTAGGCCGCACTGCTGCCCACTGATTCTGCTAAGGCCACTGTGGCTCCACCATGGAGGATTCCCATGGGCTGGTGAGTCCGATGGTCGACTGGCATGCTCGCACTAAGACTATTATCAGTAAACGCTAC
>QIKG01000128.1 GCA_003232965.1 Oceanospirillales bacterium | reverse complement strand
TAACCAAATACATCAAGCTTTCGTTCTATCTATAAATCGTGGTGGTTTATCGCAGTTTCCTGAAACGAGTCTTTATTGGTTGAACTTTTACGGCTAAATCATGACTGACTAAGCAGAGCAATCGAGGGAGTTTATTACAGGCTATGCAGGCAAGTATTAACAAAACAGTGGGTTTTATCGGCCTGGGGGCGATGGGCAAGCCAATGGCGGCACATCTGCTCAAGTCCGCTTGTAACCTGCAAGTATGGAGCAGAACCACAAGCGTGGCAGAATACTTCCAGGCAGAGCATATTGCTCAGGGTCGGCTGCATGTGGCTGCCAATTTAAGCACGCTGGCAGCAGACTGTGAAACTATCTTTACCTGTGTTTCTGCCGATAAAGACCTAAGCGAAATCATAGGTAAGTTACTCCCGTCACTATCGACTAATTCTACTGTTTGTGACCATTCCACTATTGCGCCGAAAACCGCAACAACATTGGGCCGACAATTGGCCTCGGTCGGCTGCCATTTTATTGATGCGCCGGTCTCAGGTGGCATTGAAGGCGCTCGTGAGGGTAGTCTGGTCGCAATAGTGGGTGGAGATAAAGCCATTATTGAGCGAATTTCACCATTGTTGGATTGTTATACTAGTAAAATCAGCCTAATGGGCGAAATTGGCACAGGACAGGCGACCAAAGCGGTAGATCGGTCATGATTGCGGGTATTGCTGCAGCGGTAACAGAGGCTTTGGCGTTTTCAAAAAAGTTAAAACTACCAACAAATCAATTGCTTGAGGTTCTTGGTGGTGGCGCGACGGCTAGTTGGTTTATGGCACATCGTGGACAAAGCATGTTAGAGGAGCGTTTGAGTGAAGGCTTTAAATTGTCCCTGTTATTATAAGGATTTAGGGATTTGTGAAGAGTTGGCACGAAACTTGGATTTTGCTTGGCAGTGCCCGGGAAGATTACTATCGGTTAATCCAGGCAGGCGAGAGAGATTTTGATATCTCAGCATTAATTCATTTGAAGCAAGGGAGAATTGATTAGGGTTGCTATATAGTGACTCGTGATTAATCAGCTAATGAAAACTACGCAACAAAATATGACCCAAAAGTCGGTAAAAAATCGTTCCTTTATCTCAGCGGTTATGGGCGAACTACGCGAACGCCGGGTATTGCCAACCCTGGGTGCTTATGCTGTGGCGGCCTTTGTGGTCTTGCAACTGCTGGATGCAACCGGTGATGCTCTACTGATTCCTCACTGGTTGCAAACGGTAATAGCCAGCCTGGCAATCATCGGCTTTCCTGTTGCTTTTTTGCTGGTGTGGTTGTTTCAAGTCACCCCTGATGGTATTCGCCTGCAACGCGATGGTCTGTTATCCCGGCCACAGGCCAATGGCCTTTTCGCCTTTATGTTGTTGATTACTGGAGGTGTTGGTTATGGTTTATTTAATTATTACAGTGAAGCATTTCAGGGTGATGGCAATATAAGTTCAGCTATATCCGAACAGATTGCACAGACTACGGCGGCAGATGCCTCCATTGCTGTTTTGCCTTTCGCGGATATGAGTTCGAAAAAAGATCAGGGTTTTATCGGCGATGGCATAGCTGAAGAGGTCTTAAATTTGTTGGCGCAAATCAAAGGTTTGAAAGTTGCCGCGAGGACTTCTTCGTTTGCCTTTCGTAACGGGCAGCATAATATTCAAGACATCGGGCGCTTATTAAATGTGAGTAAAGTGCTTGAGGGTAGTGTTCGCCGGGAGGGAGACCACATTCGCCTAACAGCTCAGTTAATCAATGTGGCTGATGGCTTTCATATATGGTCGAGAACTTATGATAGAAAAATCACTGATATTTTTTCATTGCAAGATGAAATTGCGGAATCCATTACCAATGAACTGGTGGCCTCTTTTGATGCGGTAAACAAACCGCTACTGCGATTTGGTCGCACCGACTCACTGGCCGCTTGGGAGTCTTATCAGGCCGGGCGAGCACATTGGTGGAAGCGCGGCGCAGATGATTTGTTAAAGGCTGCCGAGCTGTTTACCCAGGCGATTGACCAGGACCCCAATTTTGCAGCGGCTTATGCAGGGCTGGCGGACTCTTGGCTGTTACTCAACGGTTATGGCAACCTCACGCTAGATGATGCACTGGAGCGGGCGCAAAGTCTGATTAAAAAATCAATTGAGCTGGATCCCCTGTCTGCTGAAGGGTTTGCGGCACTCGGGCTGGCGCGCTGGAAGTTTGGTGAGCTCGAAGCTGCGGAATCTTCGTTGCGGCGGGCAATTAAGCTGGATGGTAACTACATTCCAGCGCAGCTTTGGCTGGCGGGTTTAATGGGTGATCAACTTCGCCTGCAAGAGATGGTAGCGGTGCTGGAACCAGCCATTAAGCTCGACCCTTTGAATGAATTGCTGGTGACTAGTTATGTCAGTACGATGGTGGACACCGATAATTTTGAACGCGGTTTGAATAAAGCCTTGGAGCTGCTGAAGGTTAAGCCGGGGTCAATAACGCTGCTGCGTACACTTTCCGGAATAATGTATATGCGCGGTCGCCTGGCCGAATCCTGGGAATATTCTCAACAGGCACTAGTGTTGGCACCACAAGACCCGATGGCACTAATTATGGCCACCGAAATCAGTTTGCTTATCGGTAATTACGAACAAAGCCGTAGTTTATTGAAAGTGCTATCCCGGGTGGCCCCGAATAATATGCAATACGAGGGCCTTATGCTCTTGCAAATGTTGGTGGATGAGCAGTTCGATGCGTTGGCCGAGTGGTTGGGCCCTGAGAATACTGACAACGCTGAAATATTGCCCATGAATGAAATCAATAAAACGGTCTGGCGGGGTTGGCTGGGTCTTTCTCAAAATAAAAATCAGCTGGCATTGAATAGCTTTATGCGGGTTAGAGCGCGTGTAGAAGAAATGAATAACGATGAAATGCGCGCGGAGATTTTCTCATTGCGGGCGGCTGCAGAACAGCGTCTTGGCCTGCAAGATGAAATGAATTTGAGCCTTTTACAGGCACGGGCTGCGGTCCGACGGATGCAGGTGGTTGGTATCAAAAGCAGTAGAATTCATTACTTGTTAGCGTCGATTGAATCACTCTCTGGCAACACCCAACAAGCGATCATAGAGTTCACTCAAGCCGTAGAAGAAGGTTTCAGCAATGTGTTGATAATTCGCTATGATGCTCGTTTGGGTGCTCTGCGTGAATTGCCAGAGTTTAAAAACATTGTCAGGGTTATGGAGCAACGCGTAAACGACGCAAGAATTAAAATTAATGCCCGGCAGATATCTTCACTGTAACCGATACCATGAATGGGGAACAGCTTTATGCGTAAGCATTCAAATGATATTTCGGAGGATAGCGTTATGAATATTGCCCAATTGAACTAAGCGATAAGAAATATTATCTCTCACAAATTGTGAGTGGAGGTAAATCTAAAGCAGAACTGCTACCAGCGGAGGTTAAATCTGCTTGCCTAGGCAAATGGAATTCAATGCTTTCACGGGCATGGAGTGTCTCGCAGGAAGAAATAAGTAAAAAAAATAGTTTGAATGTAGGTGTTGCTCAGAGCAATCTGATTTTAGCTGCAATATTCGAAGGCAACCTTTCTACGGAAGCTCTTCGCGACGACGCCGTTTCTGAAAACGGAGGTGGTAATTCACCTCAATGTATATCTCCTTATAATGCTGTCAATATCGCTCGAGAGTTAGGTATATCGAAACTACTGAGTATAGGGCCCAATTCCCTCTTGGAACAGTCATATTCATCAAACGCCCTGCACAACTGGTGTGTAGCGATAGCGAAGCACCCATGTTTAAGCACTTATTCGGCTTACGCAGCTGATTCATGCTGTACATTCCAACCTGGGAAAACTATAACAGCCGGGTGGCAGTGCAAGGCTCTTGCGAATACTTTTGCGCGCTCAACGCCTAATTGTACTCTGTCGTTTTCGATAGCAGAAATAGTAGATTGGGGAATGTTTGTTAAAACAGCGAGCTCATTTTGACTGAGCTCTTGAAATTCTCTCAAAATTTTCAATGACTCGCCAACAGAAACCGCAACTCTGGTTTTAGCTTTACCATAATGTTTCATACTATTTCCTCCTGTAATCATGAGGAGTGACTTTTTTAACAAGAAGGAGCATTTGATCCTTTTCTATTTTGTAGATAACCCTGTATTGTAAATTCAGTCTCGATGAACGAAACCCCTTCCATTCGCCAGAAAGTGCTTCATCCCTTAATCCTTTGAGTTGCCTTAATCCTTGTGGGCCTGAGAAGGTAGCAATATCTTTCCATTTTTCATACTTCTTTTGCACCTCGAGTGGTGCGGATGCTAATAGTTTTGAAACGCTACGATGCTCAAATATTTCCCACATACTAATTATAGTATATATATCATAAATAGTATGTCAAGGGGTTCTAGCCTAACGCCGCATTCAGCGGCTAGTCCGCTGCAATGCTTTGTTATAAGAAAATACTGAGTCAAAAAACTCCACTGCTTGCTGGCTAATATCATTGTGTATTTCTTCACGAACAACACTTTCATGATCACTGCATAAATCGTTTAGAAACTTGCGGCCCAAAATTGTACAG
>QIKG01000297.1 GCA_003232965.1 Oceanospirillales bacterium | reverse complement strand
CCTGGTTCGTAGCCAGGTACTCTATCCAGCTGAGCTACGGGCGCTTTGAGGTTGCGTATTATCGTGGTTGTGTGGCGATGAATCAACCGTATTTTGTGAGTTTTTTACAATAATTTCGACAAAAACTTTTCCACAGAAGCTGTGGATAAGTTTGTGTATATCACATCAGAATTTACCCAGAAGATAACAGGCCTTAGGCATTATATTAGATTGCCTGTATTTTAATCAAACTGTAATATAACTGTTATATCAATAACTTATAAATCACTATTAAAGCATTTCATATGGAAGCTTGTGCATTTTAGGGTTATAGCGTAATTTTCTAGCTTTTGTGAACAATTCAGATTTGTTTGAATAAAATTTAACATGCTGATCTTGTGCGAATAAGTTCGCATACATAGAGATATATCGTATTTCGTCATACCATAAAAGAGCCACCCAAATGGATGGCTCATTTGATGTTATGGCGGAGAAGGAGGGATTCGAACCCTCGATAGGAGTTAAAGCCTATACTCCCTTAGCAGTCAGAAAAAGCCGTAATTGCGTGTAATTGCATGTTGCCTACTTCCCTTTTATATCAATTACTTATGTACTACATGTAAACTGCCGTAAACAGGTGTATAATATAATTGTATCGTATATGTATCGTACGCTGATCATAAACGAACGAAACCCGACCATGCGCCAACATGAAATCGGGTTTCTAACCAACCTGATATAAAAGAGGTATCAGACATGGCTAAAGCAAATTATACAGTTCATACCGCCACTGGTCGCGAATTGCTATCACCCCGCCGAGACCCCTACTGGCACAAAATTGTCAAAGGCCAATATGTTGGCTATCGAAAACTTAAAGATGGCACTGGTAGCTGGATAGCCAGGTACACCACATCAGAACGAAAATATAAATTTCAATCCCTGGATTCCGGCATAGACTTTGAAGAAGCTGTCAAACAAGCACAGGCTTTCTGCAAAATAGAAGATGGTGGAGGCTCTGCCAGCTACACGGTGCGAGATGCCGTTGATGCCTATATAGATGATAGGCGCGCCGAAAAGGGAAAGAATAAAGCCGAGAAAATACGCAAAGACGTAGAGCGGCACCTCACCCCTGCCCTGCTAAAAACCCCTGTTTCAAAACTGACGACCGCACAGTTAAAAAAATGGCGCAATAGTATGGTGAAAGATTCAGAAGACTCAGATGCAGTACGCCGGTCTCGAAATACAGCGAATAGATATTGGTCAAACTTCAAGGCTTGCCTGAATATGGCCTATGGTGACGGCAAAGTTACCAGCAATGCAGCATGGGGGCCAAAGAAGGTTAAGAAGTTTAAAGGAGTGGAGTCTGCAAGAAAGGTATTTCTTGATATTGACCAAGTGAAGGCCCTATTAGACAGCACTAGCGGCTCATTTCGCCACTTATGCGAAGCTGCCTTACTCACGGGCATGCGATACGGTGAAATTGCCTCACTGTTGACTGAGGACTTCAATCAAGAGGAAGGCACCCTGGAACTACGAGACGGGAAAACCGGGGGGCGCACCATATTTCTAAATGATGTCACGGTTAAGGCATTTATACGATATACAAAGGATAAATTACCGAAAGCAATTCTAATTCCAAAAGATGACGGCACACGATGGGATAAGAACCACCAACAAGTACCCATGCAGCAGGCAGTCATAGCCGCCAAACTCCCAGCAGGGACGGTTTTCTATACTCTCCGACACACTCACATTAGCCGGGCATGTGTGGCTGGCGTACAGCTACAGGTATTAGCTGAGAACTGCGGTACAAGCGTCGAAATGATCACAAAACATTACGCGAAGTTTCTAAAAAAAGATCGCCGGGACATGTTTAATAATGTGGAGTTTGGCGCATGAATATTGAACTGCTTTCACAGAAAGGAATTAATGAACTTAAACGTCTACTCGGGGAATCAGCAGAGACCTTTGATATTATTGAAGTCGGAGAGAATGCGCTGAGGGTCTACAAAGCCATACAAACTGCAAAGCGCCCATTATTGCCCTATTCAAAGCTGTCTAACCAGAAAGACGGTAAGTTTGTAAAAACTTCAAACTATTCTAAGAAATTATGGAACGTAATAAATGAGATTCCAGGCCAGCAATGGGGGCTTATTGAGCAGCACTGGTTAATGATGAATAAAGAGGAGCTGCCTCTTAACCAAATTGATTTAATCTCGCTACTGCAAGACCTGGCTTTAGTAGCAAATGAAGCTATAAAAGAAATCTCTGATGAAGGGCCTGGGCGTAAGAGTAACCCGGAAAACTGGGCATTTATAGAGACTATTGCAGATGTCTTTTCTCAATCATTTCCAGAGCATGATATTACTGAAAAAAGAAGCAGTGTTTTTTATAAAACTGTTTTTATAATTGCCGATCGAGGGAACATTGGAGTATCAGACCCTAGAGACATGATCAAAGCATATCTTGAAAATAGCCCACGATGGAAAGCACAAAGATTAATGCAGAAAAACTCCTGAATTAACCCCCGTAAAACTAGCTCCAATTTGCTGACAGGTATTTATATCTGCGTATAATTCCATATCAACCAATGAAAACGAGGTTGATAAACGATGAATACCCCAGCACCAAAACTAGCATTTTCCATTGCAGACATGATGCAAATGCTCGATGTCTCGCGCCCCACAATTTACAAACTGATCAACACAAAAAGACTTTACACCTATCGTATTGGTAGGCGGCAATTTGCCACGATGAATGATCTCCTTAAGTGTCAAGATGCACTCAAAGAAGATCCAATCAAATGAAGTCGCGAACCTCTCACACAAAGAAAAAGCCAGCGGGAAGGCTGGCTTCTACAAACATTCCACAGGATAGCGGGAGAAT
>QIKG01000162.1 GCA_003232965.1 Oceanospirillales bacterium | reverse complement strand
CATTACTGGATAAGCATGATGAAGTGCTAGAAGTTTCGTTTCCATATTTTGCTTCAAAAGAGCATGATCAAGAAATATTCAAGCACACCAATCACGAAGAAATCATTAAACACAAAATCCCGGTGCGTAAAATACAAACCAAAAATGGCGAAAAGCATGTCGCCACAGTGTTTGATTTAATGCTGGCAAATTACGGTGTAGATCGAGGTTTGGGTGATGACAATTGCGCTCAATCCTATGCTGATGACAAACCCTATACGCCAGCATGGCAGCAACAAATCACTGGGGTAGATAAGGATACAGTTATTCAGATAGCCAGGGAGTTTGCCGATAATGCGAATAAAACTCAAGGTAGGTCTATGGTGATTCTGGGCGCGGCTATCAACCATTGGTACAACATGGATATGAATTATCGCGGCATTATTAATATGCTGATGATGTGTGGTTGCATCGGTAAGTCTGGTGGTGGTTGGGCTCACTATGTTGGACAAGAGAAGTTGCGCCCACAAACCGGTTGGTTACCGCTTGCCTTTGGCTTGGATTGGTCGAAGCCTCCGCGGCAGATGAATTCAACTTCATTTTTCTATAATCACTCTAATCAATGGCGTTATGAAAAGTTAAGTGTTGATGAAATATTATCACCCTTGGCTGATAAAAAAGAGTGGGGTAAATATTCTTTAATTGACTGCAATGTCCGCTCGGAACGCATGGGCTGGCTACCATCAGCGCCGCAATTTGAGCGGAACCCATTGGAGCTATCAAAGCAGGCGAAAGAGCAGGGTAAAAGCACTACTGAGTATGTGTTGGAACAACTTAAATCTAACGATTTATCATTTTCCTGCGAAGACCCAGATAACCCAAAGAATTTCCCCAGAAATATGTTTATCTGGAGATCCAATATTCTTGGCTCCAGTGGCAAGGGGCATGAGTATATGCTCAGGCATTTATTGGGCACACAGAACGCCGTTATGAGCCAGGATATTGAAGAAACTGGCGAACAATTACCGTCTGAAGTTAAATGGCATGATACTGCTCCTGAAGGCAAGCTGGATCTGGTGGTAACCCTGGATTTTCGTATGTCTACAACTTGTTTGTATTCTGATATCGTCTTGCCTACCGCAACCTGGTATGAGAAAAACGATCTAAATACCTCAGATATGCACCCATTTATACACCCTTTGAGCCGGGCGGTTGATCCAGCTTGGGAGTCAAAAAGCGATTGGGAAATATTCAAAGGCTTGGCAGAAAAGTTTTCTGAGGTCTGTGTGGGTCACCTTGGGGTCGAACAAGATCTGGTGAGCGTACCAATCTTACATGACACTCCCGGAGAGCTTGCTCAGGCTTTAGATGTAAAAGAGTGGAAAAAAGGCGAGTGCGAAATGATTCCGGGGAAAACAATGCCACTCCTGGTAGAAGTTGAGCGCGATTACCCAAACACTTATAAAAAATTCACCTCACTTGGACCCTTACTTGAGAAATTAGGCAATGGCGGCAAGGGTATCTCCTGGGATACCAAAGAGGAAGTAGCGTTACTAGCTAAATTAAATCGCACAGTAAGAGCAGAGGGTATATCTAAAGGTAGACCAAGGATCGATTCTGATATTGATGCCTGCGAAGTGGTTTTGTCTTTGGCCCCAGAAACCAACGGCAAAGTGGCGGTAAAAGCATGGCAAGCCTTGGGTGTTCTTACAGGGCGGGATCACACGCATTTGGCCAAGCCAAAAGAAGATGAAAAGATTCGGTTTCGCGATCTACAAGCTCAGCCAAGAAAGATAATTTCATCGCCAACATGGTCTGGGCTAGAAGATGAGCATGTTAGTTATAACGCATGCTATACCAATATTCATGAGTTGATTCCATGGCGCACATTAACCGGCCGTCAACACTTTTATCAAGACCATAAATGGTTGCGCGACTTCGGTGAGGGCTTTTGTGTGTATAAACCGCCCGTAAATACCAGAACCATTAGTCCTATTCAAAAACTGAAGTCTAATGGTAATCAAGAAGTGGTGTTGAACTGGATTACGCCTCATCAAAAATGGGGTATTCATTCAACCTATTCAGAAAACCTACTGATGCTGACATTGTCGCGCGGTGGTCCAGTTGTGTGGGTCAGTGAGATTGATGCCAGAAAGATGGGGGTTGAAGATAATGACTGGATCGAACTATTCAATGTGAATGGAGCGATAGCCGCAAGGGCGGTTGTTTCCCAAAGAGTTCCAGAAGGCATGAGCATGATGTACCACGCCCAAGAAAAGATCATCAATACACCCGTTGCCGAAACCACCGGCATGCGTGGCGGTATTCATAACTCAGTGACTAGGGCTGTGGTAAAGCCAACGCATATGGTTGGTGGTTATGCACAACTATCCTATGGCTTTAACTATTACGGTACGGTTGGCTCTAATCGTGATGAGTTCGTGATTGTTCGCAAGATGAAAGAAATAGAGTGGAAGGAAAAAGCTCTAAATGAATCTACTGCGGAGTACACAAAATGAAAATTAGAGCGCAAATAGGAAAAGT
>QIKG01000205.1 GCA_003232965.1 Oceanospirillales bacterium | reverse complement strand
ATAATAAGTTATTATTTTACCCTGAGTGGGTAACTTCAGCTACTCAATCAAATGTTCGAAGCAATGTTATGCTTGATCGATTAGACAAATTAGACAAACATTCTCTTTTGTAAGTGATATTTTACCGCAAATTTAGGCAGACAGAAAATATAAAATGAATAATGTGACTAAGAACCGGACATTATCTTCCCTAGCACAACTGATTATACAAAACAGGGAGCAAATATTCGCTGCCAACCAGAGAGATCTGGCCGGCTGCGCAACCATGGGCCCGTCCTTATCTGACCGTCTGAAGGTGGATTCAGCCAAGATTGATGCGATGGTTGCCGCGGTTGAGAAGGTCATCCTTCTAGAAGATCCGCAAGGCCGAGTGCTGTACCAGTATCAGCGCCAAGACGGGTTGTTGATCGAGAACCGCAGCGTTCCTTTCGGCAAAATTCTAATTATTTATGAATCGCGGCCCGATGTAACCATTGAGGCTGCGGTGACTGCATTTAAAGCCGGCAATCAAATTTTGCTCAAGGGCGGGAAGGAGTCATTGCATACGAATTTATTGCTATTGCATACGAATTTATTGCTGGTTGGGCTTTGGCATCAGGCGCTGGCTGAAAACGGTGTAGATACAAGTTTCGTAAAGTACCTGCAGATGGACCGAAGTCAAACTCAGGCACTTATTCGTGATAACACCCACAACATCGATTTGATTATTCCTCGGGGTGGCGAAAAATTGATTGAATTTGTGCAAAAAAACACCTCGGTTCCCGCCCTGATTAGTGGTCGAGGAAATAACTTCCTCTATATTGATAAGCAATGTGATTTTGCGATGGCCAGCCGGATTGCAGTAGACGGCAAACAACGCCTGAGTGTCTGCAATGCGCTGGACAAAGTGCTGCTGCATGACAAATTGCCGAATCTACCGGAAAAACTGAGTGGGCTGGTACAGCAGCTCAACGATATGGGACTGAGCGTCTTCGGGGATAAGGAAGTCTGTGCTCTTAGCCGGAATGTACTGGTGATGCCGAACGAAGAAATGTGGTCTGAAGAATTTCTCTCGGCAAAAATATTAATCGGCCTGGTTGCAGATAGCAGTGGGGCAATTAGCATGATTAACCGCTACTCTGGCGGGCATTCAGCAGTGATTGTTAGTGGTGATCGCGCGCTGGCGGTGGATTTTCAACAGCAGGTGGATTGCGCCGCTGTTTATCATAATGCTTCGAGTCGCTTTACTGACGGTGGCGAGTTTGGCCTGGGTGCTGAAATTGCCATATCTACACAGAAATTGCATTTTCGAGGGCCGGTAGGGCTGGGTGAGTTGGTGACAAATAAGTGGTTTATTGATGGGCAGGGGCAAATCCGTGAGTAATACTCGAGAACGCAAAGCTAAACAAAGGTTGGTGATTAAACTAGGTTCTTCCACCTTGACTGCAGGTACCGCGCGTATATCGCGTGGCAAGATAGAAGATATTTCCCGACAAATTGTAAGCCTGCGAGACAACTACGAAATAGTGCTGGTATCATCAGGTGCAATCGCGGCAGCGCGTCATTATATTGCAGTTAATCACTGGGAAATGCTTGAAACCAAGCAAGCAATGGCAGCCATAGGGCAGCCCCTGTTACTGCATATTTATCAGGAGGTATTCCGCGATTTTGATATCCGCAGTGCCCAGTGTTTGCTGACCTACCGTGATTTTTCCAATCCGGTAGCGGAAGAAAATACCCGCAATACCCTCAATGACCTTCTGGCACATGGTTATTTGCCGATTGTGAATGAAAATGACACGGTAGCGACCGAGGAAATTGAATTTGGTGATAACGATAAACTATCAGCGTATGTTGCCGGATTGCTGCAAGCGGATGTCTTAATTCTTGCTTCAGATATTGATGGCTTATACACTAAAAATCCACATAAGCACCCTGAGGCTGAATTAATCAGTGAAGTTACTGATCTAGATGTCGCCTGTAGTATGATTGATGAACGCGATTCGGACCTGGGTACTGGCGGTATGACCTCCAAACTGCAGGCGGCAAAAATTTGTCGACAAGCCGGTGTTGATATGTGGATTGTAAACGGTGGCCGGGTTAATTTTATTGCTGATGCCATTAATGGAGTGCAGGGTTGCACGCGATTTAATTTTTCGTGAAGCTAATAAGCGAGCTGTACATTCATGATTGAGTATTACCAAACTGCTGGTTGTAAGATATTTCCTCTCACCGGGAAAGTCATTGTGAATGAGCAAAGCGTCATTGTTCGCCCCAAAACCTTGCAGTTGCGAAGCTAAAGCAAGGTTTGTAATTTTGAAATTGACTAACTTTAGTATTAAAGCGCTAATGTAAATGAAAAATTAACGGCGTTAATTTTCCAGCCGTCTACTGTGTTTATTAATTGCCAATTCTCTTGCCCAGAATTATTTAGTTTCTCGTCCTTGAAGAATTGATAATCGAAACTAACAGAAGCGACTTCACTATCTTGAGTGATTTTAACGTTTTGGAAAGTCTCGTTGCTCACTTCAGGTGATTTAACTATGTTTTGAATGAATTCCTCTGGGCTGCTTTTTCTTATTTTTGGTTGTTGTCTGAACTTTTCATTTTTTGCTATCAAAGCTTCCCGAGTTTCATCACTAATAACCCCGATCCACGATACATTTTTGTCATAAAAGAGCGTCATAAATAATGCTTCGTCTTTGGTTTGTATAGAAAGTTTGAAACTCTCTATGACCTCCCATATTGAAGCGTGTTTGTCTTTTGGAGTTGCATTAATCTGAGCGGTTAGCAATATTAATAAGAAAAACACTAGCGTATTATTAAATCGTTTTATTAAGTGTGTCGGAAACATAAATTTAGACCTTTTGTTGTGAAGTTAACCAGCTTTATATGATAAGAAATCATGGTGCTAAATTACTCGGTTGGGCAGTAATAGTCGAATGAAATTGTCTGAAACTATCTGAAATTTTCCGTGCCACCTACGGACATAAAGCGAATAAAAACACACCTTTGATCTACAGTTGCTTACAATTGCAATGTGCGTATTCTTGACCTTTCACCTATGAGCCAGTGATTATGTGGCTGTCCTTGATTGTTGCTT
>QIKG01000084.1 GCA_003232965.1 Oceanospirillales bacterium | reverse complement strand
CGTTGAGGCTGTAGAAAAACCCCAATGGTATAAAATATCCATGATTTTCGGGATACCAAAACCATTGCTTTGTATTAGATCGTTGAACAGAAAGCGGCTGAGGAGGTCGATTTTTTGATGATTTTTTCAATAGTAGTTTTCCTACAGTCTCGTTAGATTCATATGGAGTTCCAGAAGTGACACATAACGTAGTCGTTTGCCCAACATTGAGCTTGGATGGGGGGAATTTTAGTTTTAATTGTGGTTTGGATTCCTCCGAAACTAGGCGTCATTTACTTTATTGGGACGCCATGGTCTATGCTTACGCTAATGACATGGGTCTACCTAATTTTGATCAACTTCACGATCTTAAGTTCTTACGGGATTCAGGGGTTCTTGGCGTTGAAAATGTCAGAGTAACAACCGAAGAAATAGGTTGCCCTCATTTAGCAAATCCTGTGGAAATGTCAAAAGCTAGTTTTCTATTTAGCGCTAATACTCCGACGGAGGATAATCCTACTGGTCAAACATTATTAGAATCCCCTATTTCAATTTGGCCTGAACTAACTAGATTTTCACAGTTTAAGCTGGCAAGCGAGTTAAATAGTCGAGGAAATGGGACATGGACAGTTTCTCAATCAGGCGGGAATTTCAAATTTCCACTCAATAAGATTGATAATGGAAGGCTGGCGGAAGCCTCGCTTTATGGTGTCCTTCCAGTGCCGGGAGAAAATACCCCTCTGGAAGATATTCTGGAGTTTAAACAAAATAGAAGAGACCAGTTACTTCAATTTCGGTCCGCGATGGACGAGTTTTACCTAAATATTATAAGTTCTCCGGATCAATATAGAGCGATCAGAATGTGTACTGATAAATTGGATCTGGCGCTTATTGATCTTAGTAAATGCTTAAATGAGAGTGGGATGCAAACGTTCTTCACTACGTTAAAGCTATATCTAAATAACGATGATAATAAATTCTTATCAACTTTGCTTGGAATGATTGGCGCCAATAAAGCGGGGTTTCCTATGGAAATCGGAGCTGCTGTTGGTTTAGGAGTGAACACCCTGTTGACGTTTGCTGGTAGGTATTTCAATAGGACGGAGGTTGTTCAGAGCAACCTCGGTGATTTCATGTATTTATATGAAGTAGAGAAGCATTGGCCAAAAAGATGAATCTAACAAAAGCAATAAACTCAGACAGTCCTCCGCAGTGGTGCTTCTTTTGTGCTAAAAGAACCTAGCACAAAAGAAGCACGGGCCTGAACCTAAAATGCACATTAAGGACGAGGAAGAGTTTGAATATTAACTCTGCGGGCCGCCCATCATGAATGCTGTTGCCATAAAGATGCTCGACGATTTTGGCGCTTGACGCTATGACTATCCGTACGATTAATCATGCATTTATATTGCTGATAGCAATTATTGCGCTCTCGGCATGCAATCCGAATACCAGCGGCCGCCAGCTTACCAAATTCAGCGGCCTCACTATGGGGACCAGCTGGAGTGTCAAGGTGGTTGACCTGCCCAAAACAGTCGACCAGTCCACTGTTGACAGTTCCATCAGGAAAACCCTGGCGGAGATCAACCGCAGTATGTCCACCTATGATCCGCAATCCGAGCTTTCTCAGTTCAACAGCAGTTCAAGCACAGACTGGTTTACTGCATCGGATGCGCTGGTGGAAGTTATTGCCACTGCAATTGAAGTGAGCAAACTGACTGATGGCGCTTTCGATGTCACTGTCGGGCCCCTGGTTAATCTGTGGGGCTTCGGTCCGCCAGGCGCACGCAGCAAAGCCCCGGATGAGAATGAAATCGAATCCGCCCGTGCCCGTACCGGATATACCAATATGGAAGTACGGCAGACACCAGCAGCTATCCGCAAGCAACTGCCGGGACTCTATGTAGACCTTTCCGCGATTGCCAAGGGCTACGCTGTCGACAGGATTGCCGACTTGCTGGAACAACAGGGTATCGAAAACTATCTTGTTGAGATCGGTGGCGAATTGCGTGGCAAGGGCCAGAATGAGAGCGACACAAGCTGGTGTGTCGGTATCGAACGCCCCTCTGCAACAGAGCGCGGGTTGTATGCAGCTGTCGAAATCGATGGAGCAAGCCTGGCGACATCAGGGGATTACCGGAATTATTTCGAACAGGATGGACAGCGCTACTCGCATACCATTAATCCAGTGACAGGCCGACCGGTGACTCACCGGCTGGCATCGGTCACGGCGGTCACAGCATCGGCAATGAGCGCAGATGCGCTCGCCACAGCGTTAATGGTTCTGGGGCCGGAAGACGGCTATGCCCTGGCGGAACGTGAAGATATCGCTGCTTTCTTTATTGTGAAGGCGGACAAAGGATTTACCAATAAGGCATCATCAGCCTTTTTACAGTACCAAACGCACCATAGTTGCTAAACATGATCGTAGTTTGATCAGTATCCTGGTGTTTCTCCTGTCTTTAATCCCAAACCAGAACCGGCTCATTCATCAGGGATGCCTGCTCACGCAAAATAAGTATCTGCTCCTCCCAGTAGTTAATGCTGTTAA
>QIKG01000094.1 GCA_003232965.1 Oceanospirillales bacterium | reverse complement strand
GAATAGCTGGCTATTTGATGAAAATAATGGAATATTTTGGTCAAATCCAGCTTTTCCGCAGTAGATTACTTCTTTCTCGGTCAGGCACTAAATAGCCCGTTCAAAGAAAAAACCGCCTCTAATTAAAATTTTTACTCGAAGCGCTGTTTTTCCATACGCTGCTGAAAAATAATCGCATCAGGGTAATCTTCCCTTACCGCCTCAGATATTTCAGTGAATTCTTTAGGTGGAATATGCGAAACAATCTGCACTGGCGCCTGCATATATTGCCCCAACATTGCCTTACCTGCAGAACGGGTAAAAAAGGTATACGGTGCTAATAGAATATCCAACTTACGGTTTTGCAAACCGGCAGCAATAAAATCAACCGGCACTGCAGCCGCATCACCAATATGCAAAATGGATTTACCCCCAACTGTCATCAAGTGGCCATAATGGTGTAAAGCAGCGAATTTTCCCGTGCCATGGGTCAGTGGAAATATCTCTACTGTTACACCTTCCCGACTGAAAGATTGCGGCACACCCGGCCGCACAGTCACCGTTTTAACATTCTTATGGGTCTTGGCAAAGGGTTTGCAGCGCTCCCTTAAAATCGTTATTACCTGGGGTGAGGAGATAAACTGGGTGGATTTACTGGCTTTTATAAACAGACAGGCCATATCAGGCTGAAAATGCTCAAAATGGATATGACTGGCGAGGGCAATGTCAATACCTTGAAAATCATCTTTGGCGGCGACCATTGCCTGAACTGAATGTTCATCCAGCCCCTCAAACAAGGCATAAGCCTCAGCCAGAAAGCCATCGATTATAATTTTATCTTTACCGTCACTGAGTAAAAAACCCATATTACCGAGAAAGGTGACCTCTACTGCGGCTTTGGCCGTAGTCACCGCAGCAACAGAGGACAGCAACAGTATGCTGGCAAATAGTTGTTTGACCTTATTCATGAACATTTTTTCCTGAAATGTTTAGCTGATAGGTGCTCAATAATATAGACCACCCCGATACCGGAAATGACTCCGCGGGAAATAGCTTCATTAACGAACGTTTTAATCGCTGGATATTATTATTTTGCCATCGAAAACTCGGGGTTTTTAATCGGCATTTATCAAAGTCTATCAAAAACACCTGCCCAGCGGTATTTATTAGCAAATTATTGGCATTCAAGTCGGCATGATAAACGCCTTTTTTATGAAATTCGCTCAAAACCTTGCCAATTGTTTGCCAATGGTCATTTGAAACTGTACCAAGCAGCTGCTTTTCAGCCAGCGTTTCAGTCGCAGCCAACATCTGCGTCAACAGCGCCATTTGGCTGAATGCAAAGCCCCGTCGCTCACATAAAGCCGCCAGCGGTTTTGGTACCGGTAGTTTCATTTTGTGCATTTGTTCTAATAATCGAAACTCACGCAAGGCTCTGCTGTTTTCATAGCCTGTGAATATATATAATGCGCGATTGATTTTTGCCAGCAAGCCACCGCGCAAATAGCGCTTTAGTACAGCATCCCCGCTAGCGCAACGAATAACTACCGCACTGCCCCGCCCCGGTAAGCTACGCACAAGCGCATTTGCATTCGCCCAATACTCCGACTCAAACTGAATTGTTTCAGGGGCACCTATGGCGCTTGCATCGTATAATATACGGGCATTAGCTGTTGTGATGAGAGCAGGTTTCATATAATTAATTCTAAGTGCTAGCTAATCGATAACTAATCGCTAACTAATCGCTAACTAATCGATAGGCTAATTTTGCAGTTAGCTACAGCCAAGGTCAATCACCAATAATATGTCGACACTATGAAAACAAGCCAACCCAGCCGTAATTTAAAATTGCTACCGTTCAGCACAGCACCGCAAAGTGTATGCATACTGCGCTTGTCAGCGCTCGGCGATGTCACCCATGTCTTGCCAGTAGTGGCGGCTATTCAGAAAATTTGGCCACAAACACAGATTACCTGGGTTCTGGGTAAGCTTGAATATCAACTGCTAAAACACCTTGAAAATATTGAATTTATTGTATTTGATAAAAAACAAAGTTTCCGCTCCTACCGTGAGTTGAAGAAAAAACTGGTGAGTCGTCAGTTTGATGTACTCCTGCATATGCAGGTAGCACTACGTGCCAACCTAGTCAGCAAAGCCATTAACAGCCCTATTCGTCTGGGTTGGGATACATCACGATCGCGCGACTGGCACCACAAGTTTGTTAACTACCAGGTTCCCGAAATCGCCTACCAACACCAAGCTCAAGGGTTTTTGTCCTTCGCCAGAACGCTCGGATTAGCTTTTCGCGAACCAAAGTGGAAATTAGCAGTTAGTGATGAAGCGCTTAATTTTGCCGACAAACACCTACCTGGCGAGCAAGCTACACTGGTAATAAGCCCCTGTTCCAGTCATCAACTGCGAAACTGGTCTATTTAACAGAACTCGGTTTAAGAGTCGTGCTCAGTGGCAGTCCTAGCGCACTGGAACAATCGGTTGCTGAAGGTATTGAAGCGGCAATGCAATCTCCGGTGAGCAATCTTGTGGGCAAAGACACACTACAACAATCGCTCGGAATTCTGAACAAGGCTGATATTGTTATCTCGCCAGATTCAGGCCCCGCGCATATTGCCAATGCCCTAGGCACACCCGTTATTGGCCTGTATGCAGCTACTTGGTCACGCCGTAGCGGGCCCTATAACAGCCTAGACCTCTGTGTTGATCGCTTCCCCGAGGCCGCCCGGAAATTCCTCGGTAAAGAGCCACGCGAGTTACGCTGGGGTACAAAAATAGAACAAGCTGGGGTAATGGATTTAATTACGACCGAGGATGTTATTGAAAAGCTTGAGCAGTGGCAAAACCCAGACTCCAGTGATAAGGACTTACTCTCAACTCAGATTGGTTAAATCAATGTTTTTGTTCGAAATATCAGTTCAATCATTCAGCTCATCGTATCGGACAGCTAATGATTTGACCTTGGCTTATCGCTATGTTCTAATTCGCCGTTGAATTAACCCCTACGCGCCACCCCACGGATATAAAAAACCATGAACAAACTCATTATTACCAGCCTGCTTGCCCTTACATTTTATACACCAGCTGTGTTTGCTGATGATGATACTGTTGCAGAAACAAAACCCGTTGAGAAAGCGGTTAAATCCGAGGTAAAAAAACCAGAAACTAAGCTCGTCTGTCGACGTATAAAAGTAACCGGTAGCAATCGTACTGAAAAATCTTGCCGGCGCGTTAATGTAACGGACTCAGATTCTAAAAAGAAGTCCAAATCTAAAAAGAAGAAGTAAATACAGAAATTAAAAACGCACATACTTCAGTAAACCCCTGCCTTTGCAGGGTCTCATTACCACCACCAATATTCGCGCTAGCAAAACAAACTTATTGGTAATCCTGATAAGACTTTTCTTCTACAATATCCGAACCAAGGTATAAGTTAAGCTCTTTTTTAGCTGCCGCCCGTTGGTCATTAGTGACATAAACCGCGCGCGCCAGCTCAACAAAGCGTGAGCCAAAGTCTTTGGCCTTTTCCTGATCACGAATATCATCTTCTATTACCCATAGTTCCTCGTTAATTGATTTCATCCGCGCTTTTAATTCGCTTATGGTTGAGTCATCGGCAACGGCTTGGTTCCAGACAGTTGTAAGCAGCTCCAACTCATGGCGTACATTAGCAACTTTTCCTGGATCATCGATTCGTTCGGACTTAATTTCCAGAATTGTAATTTTATCGAGCATTTCACCCGGAGAAACTGGTACAAGAATGTCTTTCATAATAAGGGCTTCCTAAGTTATTTACCTAGATTGCAATGATTTTACTTAATACCCTTTCACTTTCAAGCGGGTAATAGCGATGTAATCAGTGTATTTTAACCTATCTTGTTGCTTTGGAAGCCATCTGACCTCAATTTTACAGAAATCTTACTACCTTCCAAACCAATTCATCGGTTATGCTGAATCTTTGCTTTTGGTTTTCTTATGGGTTTGAAAATGAAAAAACTGGTGGTTTTATCAGGCGCGGGAGTCAGCGCAGAAAGTGGTATCCGCACATTTCGGGATGCCGATGGACTATGGGAAGGCCATGATGTGATGGAAGTGGCTTCACCTGCCGGCTGGCGTGAGTAACTCAATGTTTGAAAACGGATTTGAGTAAACCTTACGGTTGTTCTCCGCTTTGTTGAGTGTAATCTCATCATTTTTCTGTCCCTCACCGTCTGCATCAGTCGCACAAATACAGGGCTGGTGCAGA
>QIKG01000241.1 GCA_003232965.1 Oceanospirillales bacterium | reverse complement strand
GCCCTTTTTAATTCGACTCTAGCTTAATCAACAATTCTATTGGAGTATGACTGAATAATGCCAACGTCTGCAACCACAGCAAGTTCTAACAAATATGACATTGCCATTATCGGAGGAGGTCCAGCTGGCACAACAGCGGCTTCATTTCTAGCGCACAAAGGCTGGGATGTGCTTTTGCTGGAAAAGGATTCTCACCCACGGTTTCATATCGGCGAATCATTACTACCAATGACACTGCCGATTCTCGATGAACTTGGTGTTCTCGATGAAATAAATGCTATTGGCATACCTAAGTATGGCGCAGAGTTCAACTCATCAACTCACTCTAATTCCAAGGAAACCTTCTATTTTTCTGATGCTTGGGATAAAAGCCACCCTTCAGCACTAGAGGTTGTGCGCTCCAAGTTCGATGAAATACTTTTCCGGAATACTGCGTCTTTCAATGTGGACGCGCGAGAAAACTGCAAAGTAATCGCAATAGATTTTCCAGATAGCAAGTCCACAGAGCTTAATTTTATCGATGAAAGTGGTGAGCATAGACTAGTTTCTGCAAAATTCCTCATCGATGCCAGTGGCCGTGAAACCTTTCTAAGCAAAAAACTTAAACTGAAACAGAAAAGCAAAAAACATAATACCGCTGCAATTTTTGGTCATTTCACAAATGTAGAACGACGCGAAGGTAAAGACGCGGGTAATATCTCCATTTACTGGTTTGAGCACGGCTGGTTTTGGATGATTCCGTTACAAAATGATTTGATGAGTATTGGTGCCGTGTGCTATCCGGAATATTTAAAAAAGCGCCAGCAATCTGTAGAAAAATTCTTCCACGCAACGGTTGATTTGGTACCTGAAGTGCGTGAACGGATGATCAATGCGGAAGCTGCGGGAAAAATTCGTGCCACTGGGAATTTCACTTACAACGCATCTCGAATGTACGGTAATAAAGGAGAAAATTATCTGCTTTTAGGCGATGCCTATGCGTTTATTGACCCGGTATTTTCAAGTGGTGTGCAAATTGCTATGTCCGGTGGAAAACTAGCCGCTGATGCAGTTGACGCTCTCCTTCGCGACCCATCACTGAATAGAAAACCCTTAAAGGATTACGAGAAAAAAATAAGCAAGGCGCTAAAAACTTTTTCCTGGCTGATTATTCGCTTTAATTCACCTGCTATGCAGAAGCTGTTTATGGCTCCAGGCAATCAATTTCGAATCAAAGAGGCATTGATCTCTTTACTCGCAGGTGACCTCTACAGGAATACACCGATAGGCTCACGCCTGCTACTATTTAAGTTTATTTACTACCTGACATTCTTCGGCAACTTTCCCAAGGCCTGGACTAACTACCGGCGGCGTAAGCGTAATGTGCCTAATATATTTCAAGGCGGCACGACTGCACAAGACCGGCAAGAGTCCAAGGAAGATATTACAGATTAAAAATATGTTCCGAATAACAACTTAAGTGAATTGACTGAATCATTCGGCTCTTCTAAGCCACCATTTGACATATGGTGATAGCGTAGTTCAGCAAACAGGCTGCGGGGACCACTTTTTGATTTAAATTCTATTCCCCCTCCCAGTTGGTATATTCCTTTGATGTATGAAGATGTACCCGGAATTTCTGCCTGTGTATAGCCAGGACCACCACCAATAAAAAGATACGGTTGCCGGTAAGGATGAGATATAAACTTCCAGGCAACATTCATTGTAAAAGCTACAAATGGCGCTCGATCAGGCGTATATATCCAGCTAAACGGCACTTCGACGTACACAGACTTGCGATTACGCCAGCGACCTTTTCCGCGGGTCCGCTGTTGTGGACGATCCTGCCGGAAAACCAGATCTAGGGTTTCAACTTGCTGGTTGGTATTGCCCCAGCCGTCTTTTGAAAAACCGGCTCCGGCAAAAACAACAAAGCGTTTTTCAACTTCATCGGATATTGCCAGTGACGGCAGCAGAAAAAGCAGCCAGAAGCTACAAAACACCCACGGCTTTCTTGCCGGGTTAATTACAATCCATGCTTAGCAACTGGGCGCTAATTCCATTTTTCAGGTTATCCATCCAACTACTGGCATTTGCATGAATATAGGGCCGGCCTTTCTTGAGTTTATATTTCAAGTTATCTGAACTGGTGTAGTTCACATCAAAACTCTCAGAGTCGTATTTAACCAGAACATTTAGGGTGTGCTTGCCGCGCACTACGATATTCCCTTTAACACCATCATCGGTATAAGTTGCTGTCCAGCCAAGGACTGTCATCGCCATGGTAATCGCGTGCCGGATTTGTTTATTGTCCAGGTCGCACTTAAAAGACACCCGCTCAGGATCAATCATTGGCTTAGCACCACGGGCGGTTGCATCTTGGGTAAAAAACAAACCTGCAATTAAACTACTTACTAATAAAACTTGTGTTACTTTCATGAGTTTTTTCCTTAATCGATTAACTAAGCTTAGGCTTAAGGGCACCTCTATTAATTCTGGATGCGTCAGACTGGATGCGTCAGATTGAGATTCAAAATTTGACGATTCAAGGCGTGAAAAGCAGGTAATAGCTTGCTATTGGCAAGTTTCACAACGCAGAAACGGCGAATTTTGGACTCAAGATGCGCGTTCATTGAATTAATAGAGATGCCCTTAAGTCACATTTTAACCTGATTTTCCAAGTATTCGCTGATGACCTGTAAGTTTTGCAAAATAACGACCGGACAGATACCAGTGCAAATATACTGTTTCAACTATTAGTTTCCAAAATACTTTGATGGGATGAAATTGAGTTTCTGCAGCCACTGGTAGCAACTTTAGCCCAATATTAGTCGACAACACCGCAATGCGTTGAAGGTGATACCGATTGCTGACAACTACTGGTGTTGTAAACTGACTGAGCCAATCACTACAATTGCGCAAATTGTCTAAGGTATTGGTGGATTGCTCTTCCAGCTGAATCAAGCCTGCCGGCATACCGTGTAACTGAAGAAATGAAGCTCCCGCGTGAGCCTCGCTGATCCCAGATTGAGGACGACCGCCAAGGATTAACACCTTTGCCTGCGGATGCAATTTATGGAGTTGTAGTGCCCTTAAGAGTCGATCTTTATAATCATTGCTCAATTTACCTTGTTCAAGCGCATGGCCTGCAACATTAATAACATCGATGTCCTTAAAATTACAGGGACTACTGCTTGCACGGTAAACAACTTTAAACAGCAGCCACAAATGACTTAAACCCAAGGTCAACAAACCTACTAGCAGAGAAATCAGCAACATCCATAGAGCGTCAGTGTCAATTCCCCGAATAGCATTGCGTTGCAGCATGGGTTTGAAGGTTGAACGATAAAGGCCTGGCAAAAACATACCGCGGGAAATAATTCTACGGGCAATCATGCGCGTGATTTTAGTAATATCTTCAACGCCTTTAAAATGGCTTTCCCGCAGGTTGTCTGCATAAATTG
>QIKG01000303.1 GCA_003232965.1 Oceanospirillales bacterium | reverse complement strand
ATAACTTTTACACTGCACATGGCAATTTGTTACATGAACGTGTCGATAGCTGCGAACCAGAGCAGCGAGGTGATGTGCGGTATGAGCGTGGAGTAGCGGTAAAGTCTCGTCAATTACACCTTACTGGCAAGCTTGATCTACTGGAAGTACAGGGGAAGTCGCCAGCAAAGTTTTTCCCTGTGGAGTACAAACGTGGCAAACCAAAGATAGAAGATTGGGACGAGATCCAGCTCTGTGCACAGGCTTTGTGCCTGGAAGAAATGCGGGAAATAGCTATAAATGAAGGCGCTCTATGGTACTGGCAGGTGAGGCGCCGTGAACCTGTAATGTTTGATGATGGATTGAGAAGCGTAACTCTTGCGGCTATTAAGGGGGCACATGAGATACTGGCATCTGGAGTGACACCTATGCCAACTGATGATGAGAAACGCTGTCGTGCCTGTTCATTGCTGGACTTGTGTGAGCCGGATACCTTCCGACGGGATCATTCGCACGAGTATATAAAAGGACTTTTTACTGAATTAACAGGGAGTGATTTAAATGAAAACTGATATGACTTTGTTTGAGAATTACAAGATTCGCCGGGTTTATGATGAAGAATCGGAAGCCTGGTGGTTTTCGGTGATTGATATTGTGCAAGTGTTGACCCAGCAGGTTGATTATAAGGCTGCCAGGAACTACTGGAAAGTATTAAAAAACCGACTCAATAAAGAAGGGAGTCAGTTGGTTACAAATTGTAACCAACTGAAATTACCCGCCGCAGATGGTAAGAAATACCTCACTGATGTCGCTACAGCCGAAACTCTGCTGCGTCTAGTACAGGCTGTTCCCAGCCCTAAAGCAGAACCTATCAAACTCTGGTTAGCCAAAGTCGGTTATGAGCGAATGCAGGAAATGGCAGATCCAGCAATGTCACTTAATCGTGCCAGAGAAACCTGGCAGAAACATGGGCGTAGTGAAAAATGGATTCAACAACGCATGGGCAGGAAACCCGCAATAAACTCACGGATTATTGGAGTAACCATGATATTAAACAGGGTGAAGAATTTGCCATCCTCACCAATATCATTCACCAGGAGTGGTCGGATGTTAATGTAAAAGATCACAAGAAATTGAAAGGGCTGAAAAGCCAGAATCTACGCGATCACATGAGTGAAGCCGAATTAATTTTTACCGCCCTGGCAGAATTATCCACCCGACAGATTGCAGAAAGTGACTACGCCACCGGCATGGATGAAAATAAAACAGCAGCAAAAAGCGGTGGTGGCATAGCCAAAAAAGCACGTAAGGAGCTGGAAGCTAAAACCGGTAAAAAAATTATTTCTTCTGAAAATTATTTACCACCAATGAGTAAAAAAATATCCAAAAAGAAGTAATAAATTGTGAAAAAATTACTTAACACTCTCTATATAACTCGCCAGGAAACCTACCTGCACAAAGAACGGGAAACAATAGTCATTAAGCAGGGCAAGGACAAGCTTGGACAGTTTCCCGCTATCAGTATCGCCAATATTCTTTGTTTTGGGCAGGTATCAGTATCACCTTACCTGATGGGGTATTGTGGCGAACAGGGAATTGGCCTGGCCTTCTATTCAGAATACGGAAAATTTCTTGCTCGCGTACAAGGCAGGCAAACAGGCAATGTGCTGTTACGACGTGCTCAGTACCGTTGGGCTGATGATGAAGAAAAATCAATAAGTATTGCTCGATTGATGGTCGCGGCAAAAATTTCAAATGGCCGCTCTGTACTTATGCGTGAGATTCGGAATCATGGTGATAATA
This sequence comes from Oceanospirillales bacterium, assembly GCA_003232965.1. Lineage (GTDB taxonomy): Bacteria > Pseudomonadota > Gammaproteobacteria > Xanthomonadales > SZUA-36 > SZUA-51. Next base: position 1,749 of record QIKG01000303.1, on the reverse strand, counting down.
CAGCATTAAGTGATAGTGTTTCTAAACTGGCAGTAAGCTTACGGCGTGCTCAGCATGCGCAATCAGTCAGTGAAGCCATGGGGATAGAAGGAGATGCCGCCAGTACATATTTTGGTGTATTCAACGAGTTGCTACGAAGCAGTGGTTTTGTTTTTGGTGGCAGGGTTCGTCGCCCTCCAACTGATCCAGTAAATGCGCTATTGTCATATGTATACACTCTTATTACACACGAATGTTCCTCTGCATTGCAGGGTGTTGGGCTAGATCCTTATGTGGGTTTCTTGCATCAGGATCGGCCCGGTCGAGTTAGCCTGGCACTGGATTTACTTGAAGAATTCCGCGCACCCTGGGCAGACCGTTTTGTGCTCACATTAATCAATCGCCGCCAAATCCAGTTGAATGATTTTATCACCGAAGCGAGCGGTGCAGTACGTTTAACTGATGATACCAGAAAGACTTTATTGGTTGCCTGGCAGGAGAGGAAGCAGGTTGAAGTCATGCACCCCTATCTCGAAGAACAAGTGGCTATAGGTTTGTTACCTCATTGCCAGGCTATGCTACTGGCTCGCCATATACGTGGGGATACTGAGTATTATCCACCATACCTGGTAAAGTAAATAATGCTGGTGCTAATAACTTATGATGTTTGTGTGATCTCAGAAGGCGGGACAAGGAGATTGCGCAGAATTGCCAAAACCTGCCTGGACTACGGCATGCGTGTACAAAATTCCGTATTTGAATGTGAAGTAACCCCTGCGCAGTTTGTAATTCTAAAAAATGAATTGATAGATATTTTTGATCCTGAAGAAGATAGTCTCAGGTTCTACATGCTTGGAAAAAAAGGCAGGCAAAAAGTAGAGCATATTGGCGCCAAGCCTGTTGCAGATCCTGTCAATGATGCCTTGATTTTATGATCGCTAACAGCCCGTACTCATTGAATCATAGGGAGGTTAGCGGGTAGCTAACACATTGTTATTAATGAAACTCGGTATATGTAAGCAAATATCGTTTGTATTTTATGCTTAGTTTATTTCGGTTAGCGGAAAACTAACAATTGTTCTTTTAAAATTAATAACTTAGTATTGATACGTCGCGCCCCTCGCGGGCGCGTGGATTGAAACATTCGCAATGCGCTTCGAAATCAGCTCACGCATCGTCGCGCCCCTCGCGGGCGCGTGGATTGAAACAATATCTATATTATATCAAATCTGAAATGTTTGTGTCGCGCCCCTCGCGGGCGCGTGGATTGAAACCGCGCACGGTGTGGAATAAGCTGGCCATGACAGAGGTCGCGCCCTTCGCGGGCCTCGTGGATTGAAAGATAAGATAGTGGACGGAAAATGGGTAGCTCAGCCGTTACTCCCCGCACGGATTGAAACCTTTTCTGGAAAGATAGGCCTACATCCTTTATCTTTACAGGCATACAGGCAAATCGAGAAAAACAATGGCTAATAAGGGCGTTACCGGCATCAGACGAATTATCAACCCAAACACTGCGGGGTCGGACCAAGCCAACTCATTGATAAGAAAGCACTGCGGGGTCGGACCAAGCCAACTCATTGATAAGATAGAATAATAGGGCTGGAATCGGACTATTTTATGCCTTAAAAGGCCCATTCCCCTGGTAAAATAACAACTTTAAGGATGAAGTGTTATGCCAAGAGCCCATCGCCACTCTATGCCAGGCCACGTCTGGCATATCACACACCGTTGCCATAAACGGGAATTTCTACTGAAGTTTAGCCGTGA
>QIKG01000184.1 GCA_003232965.1 Oceanospirillales bacterium | reverse complement strand
TATACCGGCGGCACTACCGGCGTTGCCAAAGGCGCTATGCTAAGCCATGGCAACCTAGTCGCTAATATGTTGCAGTCCACCGCCTGGCTCGGTGACATGCTGGAACCTGGCAAAGAAACCATTGTTACTGCACTGCCGCTTTATCATATCTTTGCGCTCACTGCTAATTGCCTGATGTTTGTAAACTTGGGCGGCACAAATTTATTAATTACCAATCCACGCGATATGCCCGGCTTTGTTAAAGAACTAAGCAACATAAAATTTACTGGCATTACCGGTGTGAATACGCTTTTCAACGGACTCTTGAATACCCCTGGGTTCAGCGATATTGATTTTTCCAGCATGAAGCTATCTCTGGGCGGCGGCATGGCGGTACAACGCGCTGTGGCTGAGCACTGGAAGGAAGTCACCGGCGTGCCACTTCTTGAGGCCTATGGGCTAACAGAAACCTCCCCTGCGGCTGTTTTCAGCCCGACCACTCAAACAGAATTTACCGGCGCTATCGGCTTACCCATATCCTCGACAGAAGCTATGGTGATTGACGATGAGTGTCAGCCTGTAGCCACCGGCGAACCTGGTGAACTGTGTATCCGCGGCCCACAGGTCATGCAGGGCTATTGGCAACTACCAAGCGCAACTGCCGATACCATGTGCGGCGAAAATGACGACTGGTTGCGTACCGGCGATGTGGCTAAAATGGACGAAAACGGATACTTTTTTATCGTTGATCGTAAGAAAGATATGATTTTGGTTTCTGGCTTCAATGTCTACCCCAACGAAATCGAAGGTGTATTTGCCGCTCACCCGGGTGTGCTCGAGGTTGCAGCAATTGGTATCCCGGATGAAAAATCCGGAGAAATAGTGAAGATTTGCGTGGTGAAGAAAACGCCTGACCTTGTGGCAGACGACCTGCGTGCCCATGCCAAAGAACAACTCACTGGTTATAAGCGCCCTAAGATTATTGAGTTTTTTGATGAGCTACCAAAAACCAATGTCGGTAAAATTCTACGGCGTGAACTTCGAGAAATGGCTTTAGCAGCCGACGCGGCCAAGGAAAGAATTAAGGACAAACTGAAAGATACCATCGATAAAATTTAAACCTAGACCTAGACCAGGACCGGAGTCCAATGTAATTGACTCCGGCCCCGGCTAGTTTGTTACATAGTTTATTTGTTAACCCCCTACTCGGCGGCTTCCATCTCTACAACTTGATACATATCCTTGCCATTTTGTGAGAAGGGTTTGAAATAGGTATAGTTGTATACCACATACTTTTCACCTCCGACTTCAGCCTCTTCAGCACCTTCGGGAATATTGGTAATAACCGCACCATCTGGCGCATCAATTACCCGGTATTTACCGTTTTCTTTTACATAAAATGCACCACCAAAATAAAGGTAGCTGTCGCCATCCAGGGTGATTGTTTCGGCGCCATCCGGAAGTGTGCTAACCACAATATTAGTTGGCGGATTAACCACCGTATAACCACCGGTGCTTTGTGTGTAGTACACCCCATTATCGTAGTGATACTGCTGGTTGTTAACCGATACAATAATAGCTGTAACTGCCATAGTCGCCACAAAGAAACCGAAAGGATGCCAATATGGGCCATAATGATACGGTCTGTAGGAATGGTAGCGATAAGGATAGTAGCCGCGATGGCCGTTGTAATAACGGTTGGAATTACGGCTATTGACCTGTACATTTCTGTTGACTCTTACATTTTTACTGTTATCAACATTGATGTTTACATTCTTGTTGCCGCCCTTGATATTGGTTCTATTACCTGAGTTTTTTATCGATTTATCGCCGCCTTTTACCTTAAGGTTTTTACTATCTACTTTACTGCCATCTCTTGTTCGAATGGAGTTATTAGAGCTCTTAGGTCGGGAGTTTGCAGTATTTTTAGGGCGTGCTTTTGTTGTGTTTTTAGGCCGTGGCTTGCTATAAGATGACCTGTTGGTGGTTGTTTTCGGTCGCTTATAAGTGCTGGACTTGGGTCTGGCTGTTGAGCGTTTAGAACCACCATTAATGGAACGATTACCGCTGCTTCGGTTAAATTGTTGACCGCCCCCGGATTTTTTAAAGCCGCCTCCGCCGTGCTTCATACGCTGGGCATGAAGGTCGCTAACAGAAAAGTAGGCGGTTAAAAGGATTGCTAAAACAATGCTAAATTTTTTCATCACAGTTTCAATCTATTTGATGGGTTTGAGTTCAGCAGCTGCTGAATTTACGGGAGGATTAATAGTAAATAGCGCATCTGGTAAATCTGGATTTGCTCTGAAATTCGAAAATGTCGCCAGATAAAATTTCGTTGTTGAAGTTTTTGACTCTATCAACAACTTGAGTGGTAAATTAGTGGCCTTATCAATCCAAACTTGCACATTCTGCTCGGCGTTGCTGGCAAAAACAGATGTGGTTTCTTGGCCATCTACCACCTCATCGCCTACAAACAGCAGCTGGTCGAAATGCGCCAATATGTCATCAGTAAAACTGGGATAGAAAAAATCGGCAGCAGGGAAGTCAATACCATATTTATCATTTACATAATCGAT
>QIKG01000254.1 GCA_003232965.1 Oceanospirillales bacterium | reverse complement strand
CCGAAAAGTTTCATTTGCTATACGGATCAAGAGCTTGTGCTGAGTGAGTGCGAGCACTTGCAGGATTTAGGTTTAATGTAATGATAAATTTTATAGGATAAAACCATGCTTTTAACAATGTTTCTTAGTCTGCTCGCAGTCTCCCTAATTGCGGCCTTTCTGGCTACCAGCCTGCAAACCTGGTCGCTGGGTATTGCTGCAATAATTGCTCTGTTCGCTTTTAGCGGCGGCCTTGGAGATCTTGGTTTCTGGTTACTGACAATTATTTTTGGGGGAGTTGTTATTTTCCTGAATAATACGGCTATGCGACAACAGTGGCTGTCCGCTCCGTTCCTGAAAATTTACCGCAAAATGACGCCCAGCCTGTCAAAAACCGAAAAAATTGCCCTCGATGCGGGCACAGTGGGCTGGGAAGGTGATTTGTTCACCGGCAACCCGGACTGGAAAAAACTACTAGATACCCAAACCCCCAAGCTAACCTCCGAAGAACAAGCGTTTCTGGACGGACCGGTTGAGGGTTTTTGTGATTTGATTAACGAATGGGAACTTACTCACATAGAGGCCGATTTAAGCCCTGAGGGTTGGCAGTATATTAGAGACCACCGTTTTTTAGGCATGATCATCCCCAAAGAATACGGCGGCCTGGGCTTCTCAGCATTGGCGCATCGGGCTGTACTTGGGAAAATATCAACCGTAAGCGGTGTTGCTAATACTCTGGTTTCCGTACCAAACTCCCTCGGCCCGGCAGAGCTGATTTTGAAGTACGGCACTGATGAACAAAAAAACTACTATCTTCCACGCTTGGCTAAAGGTGAGGAAATCCCCTGCTTTGGCCTGACCGGGCCGGAAGCCGGATCTGATGCAACCTCAATTCCCGATTCCGGGGTTGTCTGCAAGGGCAAGTGGAAAGGCAAAACTGTGCTTGGCCTGAGAATGAACTTCGACAAACGCTATATCACTATGGCACCGGACGCCACCTTGGTAGGTATTGCCTTCCAGATGTATGATCCAGATGGACTGTTGGGAGATAAAAAAGAACTCGGTATTACCCTAAACATGATCCCCTCAGACCTCAAAGGGCTGGATATCGGCCGTCGCCACCTGCCTTTAAATGTCCCATTTTCAAATGGGCCAATACGCGGAAAAGACCTCTTTGTACCCCTCGACACCATTATTGGCGGGGCGAAAATGGCAGGCCATGGCTGGGCTATGTTGGTCGAATGTTTATCCGTTGGCAGAGCCATATCCTTACCAGCAGGTGCTACAGGTAGCGCTAAAACCGCCGCCCTGACTTCAGGGGCATACACTCGAATCCGCACTCAATTCAACCTGCCAGTAGGTAAATTTGAAGGCGTACAGGAAGCCTTGGCACGCATTGGTGGCAATACATATACCGTCAGCGCGCTTTCAAAAGCCACTGCTGTAGCGGTTGACCACGGCGAAAAGCCATCGGTACCTTCGGCAATTGCCAAGTATCACACCACTGAACTAACCCGCCAAATCATTCAAGACGCCATGGATGTGCACGGCGGCAAGGGCATTATTCTCGGCCCTAAAAACTACCTTGGGCGGATGTGGCAAGGCGCGCCTGTTGGCATCACGGTTGAGGGCGCAAATATCCTGACCCGCTCAATGATTATCTTTGGCCAAGGTGCGATTCGCTGTCACCCCTATGTGCTCAAGGAAATGGAAGCAGCCGCGATTGAAGATCATGAACAACGCCTGGATACATTCGACAAACTGCTGTTTGCTCATATTGGCTTCACCGTTAGCAACGCCGTTCGCGCATTGGTGCTGGGGCTCAGTGGTAGCCGTCTAGCTAAAGCACCTACAGGCCCTGCAACCACCCATTACTACCAGCAGCTCAGTCGCTACAGCGCAGCTTTCGCCTTTCTTGCCGATACCACCCTGTTATCCCTCGGTGCGGAATTAAAACGCAAAGAACGCCTGTCTGCCCGCCTGGGCGACATGCTTTCACACTTGTATATTGGTTCTGCCATCCTTAAACGCTTTGAAGATGAAGGCCGCCCTGCTGCAGACCTGCCATTACTGCAATGGTCGATGCAAGATACTTTCTACCGCTTACAAGAAGCCATGCGCGGGATTGTCGATAACTTCCCGAACCCTGCAGTCGGCTTCGCTCTGAAATTGCTGGTGATGCCCTTAGGTGCGCGCCAAAAACTGCCTTCTGATAAGCTCGGCACTACAGTTGCCGAATTATTAATGACACCCTCTGAAAGCCGCGACCGCCTTTGCAGTAACTTATATACATCCGATCGTGCAGGCCACCCAGTGGGTAAAATGGAAACTGCGTTACCCATCATTATTGCCGCTGAACCTGTCGAGAAAAAATTCATCAAGGCAATCCGCAGCGCAGCGATTGAAGGTCTTACCTGGGAAGAACGCTTACAGAATGCTATGTTGCAAAACCTGATTACTCAGGATGAAGCAGTAATCCTCAAGCAGGCCCGTGCCTTGCGCCTGGAAGTGATTGCTGTGGATGATTTCGATCACAGTGAAATCAAGGCAGCTCAGGCTTTACCTACGGAAAAAGCCAACGCCGCATAAG
>QIKG01000191.1 GCA_003232965.1 Oceanospirillales bacterium | reverse complement strand
TTATTTGTTCAATGGTTTATGGTGAATTCATTATAACAAATTGTTTGGGATTTCAGGCCTTTTTATTGATAGTTAACGGGACACTAGTGTTTATGTTTAATTAAATAATTCAAATTATCAGCACTTCAATATTCAGTAAATTATCACGCACAGAATCATTTTGTTCAGTTTGCAGCTAGCGGTTTGATATATGAAGCGCATGAAACAACTGGAAGAAGAAAACCGGCGACTGCGGCAAACCCGGCACCATCCGATGTGACAACGGCCCCGAATATATCAGTGAGTTGTCGAAACAGTGGACGGAGGAACATCAGATCCGACTAGAATTTATCCAGCCTGGAAAGCCTCAACAGAATGCCTATGTTGAACGCTACAACCGTACTGTTCGATATGATTGCTTAGCTCAATATCTGTTCGATTCAATTGCAGATGTGCAAGATTATGCGACTCGGTGGCTTAGCTCTACTTTTGAATTAGGTTAATAATGGGGGGATTACTCTGGCAGAGCGAATATAGCTTTATGCTTCAGGTTCTAATACACTGAGTTATGGTTTATCTTCAGAAAGAGAAAGTAAAATGGTGCAAATAAGAAAAGGCTGTATCGGGTTGATTAGAGGAACCAAAAAACTAGAGAACCATACAGGTGGCTTTATGAGTAAGGTTTTCTACAGCCTCGCTATGTGACGCACTGTTCCATGAGTAAAGATTATGTATAAAGCAATATTGCTAGACTTAGATGGAGTTATACGCCATTGGGACAATCAGGGCATCAGCAACATCGAAACTGAACATGGAATAGCGACAGGAAGCTTTTTTGAGTACGCTTTCGCAGAACAAGTCCTTCTTCCAACAATCACCGGAAAAATGAGCCATATAAGGTGGATTGAGTTGATCAAGAATAACATGAGCTCCCAGATGGACGCGCACATTATTGAACAGCTAGTTGAGACGTGGGTCGCGACTCCTTACACTATAGATATTGAATTGGTTGAAGCTGTAAAATTCAGAATTCGTTCAGCAAAGTTGGTGTTAGTTACAAATGCCACAAACCGACTTACTAATGATTTACAGTCTACGGGCTTGTTAAAATTTCTTGATGTAGTAATTAATTCTTCCGATATTGGTTATGCTAAACCTGATAAAAGATTTTTTGAAAACGCATTGGATACTTTGGGCTTGAAGCCCCAAGACTCTCTGCTTATTGATGATTCGTTAGGCAATGTTCAAGCCGCCGTGAAAATGGGAATAGAGGCCATCCATTTTGAAAATAAGGAACAAACACTAGCAACATTGGATTATCACATAACAAATAAATCCAGCGGACCAGCTAAAACTGACTGAACTAGCACGACGCTATGTGACCCTACCCAGAGAAATTTTAAGATATTAACAGAACAATAAGTTTATTGCCTGGTGACAAATCAGGTCGTAACTAAAACCACCGAGATATCTTGTTATTGCAGTTTTCCTAGCCTTCCGAAAGAGCCGTTAAACGGAAAGGCTCGAAAGCGCACAGGTTGTGTAATAACCTGGTAGGTAGTACAACGCACAATACTAAAGTTCGAGGCAATAGACACCATGTCAAATAACAATACGTTCGAGCAGACGCTGGCAAGTCTGGGGACAAGTAGTTGGTCAGTCTCATACTGACCCAACTCCCGCATACACCTCAATGAATCTAGCCCATGAGTTAATACATACAACACCCTGTTTGCAGTACTCAACTTTTACTCGTGGCAATATCAATAACAGGAGTCAGGCTAATTTGCGTCTGCCCCCGGGAGCTGATTTGTGTCAAAGAAAAGGCTGTACTCATATCTGTATATAAGCAACAGTCTAATTGTCGATACAGACCTCCATATTCAAACAAGTTTAAATATAGAGGCTGTATCATTTAAGACTATCTATTGATTAACTTTACCCGGCAAACTCAAGTCACCAGAAGCAATATCAATAACATTTACGACACATAACAAAGGTGCATGGACACTTTGATTTACACGCAGTCCTGCGGTAACGCCATCAAAGGTCGTGCTGGCTACAATGCCAATCTCATCAAATGGCACACGCACTTCTACATGTTCAGAATTAAATGTAGGGTTCCAGCCTGGGCTATCTAGAAGAATCGGTAAACCAGGCCAGGTCTTTGGCAAGCGTGGTTTGCTACCTGCTGGTATATCTACTACACCCAGAGCGCCCTCCCCGCATTCTTCGTTGGGTTGTAATACCACCCAATGACTATGCCAAACATTTCCATCGTTGGTGAGATTTCCGTCACCATTCTCATCATAAAGCGGAGTATCGTCAAAGTCAGGGTGCGATGTAACTGCCAGTGCCAAAATGCCAGCTTCCTTCTCGAAGCCTACTACATAGCTATCGATTGAAGTTGGCCACACATAAGAGAAAACATCACTACCCGCTAACTGCCCTGTAGGCGTAGGTTTACTTACCCCAGCCTTGCCAGAAACAGCCATATGAAAGGTAGCAATATTACCCTTAGTAGTGATTTTCGTATGAATAATATCAAACGGAGCCAAGGTGCCCTTGTTGCTAGGGGATTTAATTCCACC
>QIKG01000207.1 GCA_003232965.1 Oceanospirillales bacterium | reverse complement strand
CACAATATTCCTATCGATTGTGTGGTGGGGACATCCATGGGCTCTATTATTGGTGGGCTGTATGCATCTGGGAAGACACCGGATGAAATAGAAGCAATCGTTGGGGAAATGGATTGGGGCTTTGCCCTGAGTGATGGTACTCAAAGACGAAACAAGCCCATACATGTAAAGGAACAGCAGCTACGAATTGCGCATGCCGGAAAATTGGGCGTTGGCGGGGAAGTGTTAGGCTTGCCGCTGGGTGCGCTCAGCGGCCAAAATCTGAACCAAGTGCTTTCTAAAATAAATTTGGAAAACCTGGCGGTGCGGAACTTTGATAATTTCCCTCTGCCGTTTCGTGCCGTTGCTACCGACCTAGCTACAGGTGAGGCCTATGTGATCAGTAAGGGTAGTATTTCAGATGCCATGCGTGCCAGTATGTCGGTGCCCGGCTTGTTTGAGCCGGTAGTCATTGATGGCAAGTTGCTCGTGGATGGTGGTCTGGCAAATAATGTACCCGCCAGTGTCGCCCGCGAGCTCTGCGGAGATATCGTTATTGCTGTAAGTGTGGGCACAGAATTGATGGATCAGGGCTCTATGACCTCATTACTGGCAATAACCGAGCAAATATCATCTTTTCTCACCTGGGGAAATACAGCCAAGACAATAGCGGCCTTGTCTGCCGATGACTTGTTAATTAAACCGGATTTAGGCGAAATCGGTAATGCCTCATTTTCCACCGGACTGGAGGGTGTCCCTTTAGGTTATGCGGCAGCAAATACCGCTCTGGCCGGGTGGAAAAATACCCAGAAAATGGCAGCTTTGGGGAATCGGCATAACCGCAAGCAAAGAGTGCCGGTCGCGCCGATAGTCGCATTTGTTCAATTGGAGAACAACTCTCCATTAAGCGATCAGCTTGTTCGTGACCGACTGAGTATTGCCATCGGAAAACCACTCGATCTCACCTTGTTAAATGAGGATATTAACCAGCTTTATGGTCTTGGTTTGTTCGATGCAGTGGATTGGGACTATACCCAAACTGATGCCGGTGAAACCGGGATAAAGATTATCACTTTCCAGAATACGGCCAAGAAAAGCTATATGCAGTTTGGTTTGCAGCTTGAGCATGACAGCAATAGTGACAGTAGTTTTACTTTGTCGACAGCTTATATTATGTCGAATATAAATGACCGTGGCGGTAGTCTGCGGCTGGCAGGCTCGCTTGGCGAAAACGCCAGCTTATCAGCAGACCTGTATCAGCTGCTGGATTACAGTGGGCGCTACTTTCTCAATCCGATCGCTGGATACAGGAAACGAGAAGTTAATATCTTCGATGCGGAGCAAAAAATCGGTGAGCTTGAATTGGGGTCGATAGGTTTTTATCTGGGTGGCGGTATTAATTTTGGTAATCTGGGAGAAATGCGCTTTGGTTATGAACGCGCCCGCGGTCGCATTAGCGTGCGCAGCGGAGTTTTCGAAAACGCCCCAAAGAAATTTGATCTGGGAGAACTGACATTCCGTTCGGTATATGACAATCTGGACAGTTATTTTTTCCCCCGCTCAGGCACCCGTATCGCCTTCGGTTCACGCCTAGCGGATAAGAGCATGGGTTCCAGCGATGATTATACCCAGCTGGCTTTTTCCGGCATTGGAGCTAGGTCCTGGGGCAAGGGTACTCTTACCTGGCGGGTGTATGCGGGCTATACCTTTGATGATGCCGTGCCGGTTGAGCGGGCCTTTGAACTGGGCGGGCTCGGACAATTATCCGGTTTGGCTACCAACCAGTTGGTGGGTAACCATCTTGGCTTTGCCAGCTTGTCTTGGTATCGCTATCTTGCCGGGATAAAACAAATTTCTGCCTTTGGTGGTGTGTCGCTTGAAGCTGGTAATACCTGGTTATATGAAAAGGATATCGGCTTTGATGATTTAATCTATTCTGGGAGTATTTTTGTGGGCGCAGATACCCCGATCGGTCCATTATCTTTGGGCTTTGGTATCACCGATAGCGGCAACAGTGCGCTGTACCTGTATGTGGGTAATCCCTTTGATTTTACTGATGGGCTGTTGAGTCCACGGTAATTATTGGTAATTTTTCGGTGATGCGTTTAAGCTTATCGTCCCTATTAACTGAAAGAGGTGAAATATGTCTGTAGCAAAAGTAATTGAAATTATGTCCGATTCTGATAAAAGCTTTGAAGATGCCATGCAAAAAGGTCTGAAAAAAGCCCATAAGTCATTAAATAATGTCCGTGGCGCCTGGATCGAAGGTCAGAAAGTAATTTGTGATGCAGATGGAAATATCACAGGATTTCGAGTGCAAATGAAAGTAACCTTTGTCATCGGTTAATTTCTACCTGCAAGAATTAGAAGGCATGCACCAAAGGCATGCCTTTTTTATTGGAGTCCTAAATGTTCGGTAAATTCAAGCGCTGGCGAAAGCAACAAATCACTCAAGGTGAGCCTATCAATAATGCGCTTTGGGCTCGAACCTTAGCGCGTGCGCCGGTCGGTACTTGAATCGCTCAGCCGCGAAGAATCGGAAAGATTACGCCAGCGGACGATACTTTTTCTGCACGAAAAATCCTTTACCGGCGCCGCTGGCATGGTGCTGGATCGGCCCATGCAATTACATATGAGCGCCCAGGCTAGCCTGTTAATACTGAATCTTAATATTGATTATTTTTCCGGCTGGCATGAGATTATTGTCTATCCGGGCGCCTTCGTTACCGGTCGTCCACGGGTGGATGAAAGTGGTCTGGTGCACTCGGGTGAACAGGGGCTTGCGGGGGAAGCCTGGGGTCGGGGGCCGGTAGTTTTATCTTGGGAAAGTGCCCGACCGGGGGCGCATACTCACGGCGAGGGCTCGAATGTGATTCTGC
>QIKG01000227.1 GCA_003232965.1 Oceanospirillales bacterium | reverse complement strand
GTTTGACTCGATGTAGGAGCCGTATGCGTTAGTAGCGCACGTACGGATCTGTGCGGGGGGTACCGGGTAACCGGTATTCCTACCGCGACCACCAACAGAACCATCCTACAACAAATTCATAACTTTGCCGATGGTTTCTCCCGCCCGAAAACGCAAACTATGCTTTCAACTGGATAGTGATTATGTGGCTGTCCCTAGACAATTGCCGCCGAGCGCAGAGTAGCCATGCAAAGTAGTCGAGTTGTAGTCCATCGATTTCCAAAATTTTAGGGTGATGAAATCTCAACGCTGACTTCAACACCATTCTGCTCAAGAGTTTTGATGACACTTTGTAGATCATTCGTATTTTCTGGTAGGTATACACCTGCCGCTCTCGGGACCTGTCCGTCAAGACCAAGTGTCTCGCTAAGTTGAATGTAGGCTCCCACAGCTGTCAAGTGCGTTTGCCCTTCGGGGTCAGAAATTGTAGCGCGGACACTCTCTTTTGCTCCAGAGGCATCCAAACCGTTGACAACGATTACGATTTCGTGGGAGGCACCTTCTCCAGGGTTGTGCAACATTGAATGCCTAAATTTGCTGAACTTTGGGCCGCTGATCAGACCCCAAATTCCGGTTTTAACCAAAAACGCCATTGTACTGGTCGTACTGGCATTGTCATAGGCAATGCGGGATGAGACGGTTTTTGCGCCTGTATATAGCGCCAGAGTTTCCTGGCTAGGCTCATCAAATCTGTAAGCTTTTGTGCTGTAACCGCTGGGAAAGGTTGTTTGTACAGGCTCGCTCATGGGTTTGACCGTTTTCCAAGTTCCATTTTTATGCACACGAAACGAAATACCCAAGCGGTCGGCATATTCGACAGAATTTGGCCCCGCTTTATCGGCGAGCCTATACAGAATTGCTGTATCTATTTCCTCAACAACGCCAAGCTCCGCCACAGCCATTTTGGTAATAATAGCACTTACGCCCGCCATCCAGGAGGAGGACAGAACAACAGGCGCTGACACGTCAAGTACTCCAGCAAGAAGCACCGCACTGTGCAAGCGCTCTGTCCACCTGGTGATATCAATATAGGGAACACCGCGCGATATCGCGGCACGCATCAAAGAATTATCAGGGTCGTTTGTTGCGCCCAGTACGGCACCAAGCTTAGCATCAACTTTTGCCAATGGATCAGCATCTGTTACATCTAGGGCTATACCACTTGTATTTTCCATTGTTGCTGCGGCCTCTTTGGCCTTGCCAAGGGACCTGCCCGCAAGCATGATAGGTAGATTGTTTTGGTGTTTACGAATAACTTGTGCAATTTGTAGGCCAACAACCCCATACCCACCAACGATTAAAATAGATTTTTTCATGTTTAGAGAGCCTTCACGATTTTTTGGACTTCAAGGCGCAGTTGATAAGCACGCTGGAGTATGGCAATAACATTCACAGGTCCCCAGTCGATTTGTAGTGCAAGTACTGGCATTGTCTGGAACATGGTTGTGATCATGCCCCAGCACCTCCTCTACCACAGTAGTAGTTTTGTATTATTAATTATAGTACATATGTACTATAATTGGAATGGAAGCTAGTTGTCAATTACTATTTTACTGTCATAGATAATTATAAGGTGAGCAAGAGGGAAGCGCATATGAGAAAGGGCGAGCGTCGCAAGGAGCAAATACTTGATGTTTGTGTAAAACTCTTAATTGAGAAAGGCTATTCGGAACTGTCGTTTCGTAAAGTTGCAATTAAAGCAGGTATTCAGGTTGGTAATTTACAATACCATTTCCCTACCCGGGCCGAATTGATTCGTGCCATGTTGAAGCGAGAAATCGATCGTTATCATGATGTGTTTAATGATTGGAGCGACGATGGCCGAGGGCAAGACCCTAAAGATTCGTTATTAAAAACCATAGATTATTTATTGCTGGATCAAACAAACCAGAACAGTTGTATTGTTTTTTGGGAGTTATGGGCACTTTCAGCCCATGATGAGGATGCAGCTGTACTTATGAATGAATATTATCAAGCCTACCTTGCCTCCATTGCTGAGCTTACTGCCACCATACGCCCGGATTTAACCTCTGCAAGAACTAATCGGGTTGCACTGTTGATTGTTTCCATAGTTGAGGGTGCATCGCTTTTTCGCGGCTATCAGAAGCCACGTATTGCCGCCACCAAGGGAGCCGAAGAAGATATTAAGGCAGCGATTCTAACCTTAATTGAAAATGCATAACAATGACTGCAATCTATTCTTCTCAGAAACCGAACATGAATACTCTCCATGTGATGGGCTCGTTGTTTAGTCTTTCAACCATACAGTTGCTGAAAGATACGGAAGATACGGGGCAGGCGCAAAAAATTCATGTAAAAATAATGGTATATAGGAATTCACACAATTAAAATTAGAAAAATATCTGACTGAGTTACTTATGTTCTCCTCGTGCGCTGCCAATGTATTTGCCATTTCGCGGTGTCAGCTCAACATATTTATCAATAACCAGTTGTGAGCGTAGCTTTTTGTAAGTCTTGAAGTAGGGATTGATTTGATTCAGCAGGGCAAGGGCTTGCCGGTTACTGATGCTATAGGTGAGACTGGGCGTGTGATTGTCTTTACTGGTTCTCTTTTTTGTGATTTTCCCAGCACCCACACAAGCAAGGATGTATTTAAGGAGCCTCTGATTAATAGACATTTCCTCAGCTTGCCTTTAAGCGTGTAGCTGCTAGGCGTAGATTGAAAGTAATAGTTCTTCATATTACTTCAATT
>QIKG01000017.1 GCA_003232965.1 Oceanospirillales bacterium | reverse complement strand
CCCCTGGTTTTTTCATGGATCTTATTCTCCCGTAGATTAGGGGAAGAACTTATACTCTCAAGGTAGCTCATCACACCAAGGGTTCAATATATCAACACCTGTGGGAACAAAGTCATCTATATTCCTTGTAACGACTGTCATACCATGAACTATTGCAGTCGCTGCTATTATAGCATCTCGATCTGATCGAGGATTTGGCACATGCAGTTTCGCACAACGCTGCGCTACGGCAATATCGACGACCAGAGTTCGATCAGAGAATGTTGGTAAAACATGAGAATTAAGCCAGGAGCGAAGTACTGCGCCTTGTACAGGGTCTCGCCGCTCAAGCAAAAGTATTCCAGTTTCAAGCTCTAGAACTGTAATAACCGATAAATATAGTCTTGTTGCTGAAACGCTATTTGCCCAATTAATGACATTTTTGTTTGCTTTTCCAGACTTTGCTTTCCTCAACTCAGAGATGATATTGGTATCAAGCAGATACATTATTAAAAATTCGCGGGCTGATACAGCTCTTTTTTCAGTTTTGGCACCTCAAATTCAATTTCCGCCGCCTCTGGCATTGCAAGTAATTCAACGATACTTTCTTTCTCGTCCGTTATTTTCTGATACTCTTCTATTGTTAACAAAACATGTGCGGTACAGCCCCGGTCAGTAATAAATACGGGGCCGGATAAAGCAGCTCGTTTTGCTTTACTTACATCATAGTTAAGCTCTCTACTGGATATTGTTGTAATGCGCATGGCAAGTTCTCTCACCTAGTAAATACAGATGTAGGTAAGTTACTACATTGCTCATATCGTTGCAAGTGTAAATATCAATCCTGATCCGCAGATAGAGGCGCGATACATAGGACAGAATTCACCTTCTCTCCCTATTCTCTATTATAGCTAAAACCAACAAAATAACCGGTTAAAGCGCCATCTTTGCCGCGTTCCTGGATGCGGGTAAGCCGATAAACATAGGCAACGGTCATTGGCATGCTTGGATCTACAGAGAAAGGTGAACTAAAGCCACTTATCCCTATCTTGCCGACCTAAAACATTCATGATTTCAACCGTATCACCGCCAATACGGTAATAAATCGTATTTACCCCGCAAACGCTGTGTCTATATCCTT
Source organism: Oceanospirillales bacterium (assembly GCA_003232965.1). Classification (GTDB taxonomy): domain Bacteria; phylum Pseudomonadota; class Gammaproteobacteria; order Xanthomonadales; family SZUA-36; genus SZUA-51. Next base: position 1,462 of record QIKG01000017.1, on the reverse strand, counting down.
CGCGAATATGCTCCACGGCCTGGTATAAATACGGTTGCTCTGCCAGTTGTTCAAAACACTCAAAAAAAGCGAAATAATACTTATCGGCTTGAGCCTCTCCCCATCTGTCGAAATCCTCCCTATAAATACATTTCAAATCCGCTTTTGCATCTGGCGAGAGTCTATAATTTGCCATCACGCCGTAACTCGTCCTTCAACTCCGCAAGTATTTTATCGCGACCTTTATCAACCCAGCCGTACTGCTCAACAGCTTTTTCAGAGGTGATAAGTTTGGCGCGGATATATCCGAGTTCATCTTGCTGCTTTCTGGCCTTACGGATGAGATCGTTTACAACTTCGCTCCGGCTTGAAAACTCTTCACTTTTAATCTGCGACTGTATCCACTCATCATTGGGTGGAGAAATTGAGATACTGGCTCTGGTCATGCCTTTGCTCCTAAAGAATGATACCTTTATGATGTAAATATACATCACCCATCCTTATTTACCAAGCTTTTTTACAAGAATATGTTAAGTAACAAATGGAACTGTCCACTTTTGTAGTGCTAACTGTAGTTGAAGTGGTCAAGTTATTTTGGCCACCTAACAAGGACAGCCAAAAGCAAGCCAAAAGCGTAGCCACATAATCAGAACTCTCCTACAGTAATTCCAGCAAAACCCCAGTTCTATTCTCCAACCAGAAAGCCCAAACTAAGCTCTCAACTGGAGAACACCATGACTTTGCCAAGAAAACAGCTTATTTCCTTCTCAGATACGCCTTACTACCACATCATTAGCCGCTGTGTTCGCAGAGCCTTTCTCTGTGGCCATGATTCAACCAGCGATCGCTCATATGAGCACCGGCGAGGGTGGATCGTTGATAGGCTTGGTCATTTAGCCGAAATATTTAGCATTGATGTTTGTGCTTATGCGGTTATGCACAACCATTACCACCTGGTTTTGAAGATACGTTCAACTTCAAAATTGACGGATAAACAAGTGCTGATGGAATGGAATAGATTATGTTCGCTTCCAGGGCATTGCCAACGCTACCTTGCTGGTGATTCCCTAAAGAAATTTGAACTTAAAATGGTAGCTTGCAGTGCAGGTATCTACCGTGAGCGGTTAATTAGTATTTCCTGGTTTATGCGCTTCCTTAATCAATTCATTGCAGTGGCAGCCAATAAAGAAGATAAATGCACTGGGCACTTTTGGGAAAGCCGGTTTAAATCCCAGGCACTGCTTGATGAAAGAGCTTTACTAACCTGTATGGCATATGTGGACTTAAACCCCATACAGGCAGCAATAGCTAAGTCGCCAGAATCGTCTGATTTCACCTCAATTCAAGCCCGAATAGTCAATAAACAGACCAGCTTGCTGGGGTTTGGTCAGAAAGCAGACTCTATCCCCTATAGTCTGTCTGACTACCTGAAGTTGGTTGATTACACAGGGCGTGCAGTACTGGAAAACAAAAGCGGGTATAT
>QIKG01000135.1 GCA_003232965.1 Oceanospirillales bacterium | reverse complement strand
GTTGGCCAGGACTCCGGTCGCGGAACTTTCTTTCACCGGCATGCAGTGTTACATAACCAGTTGCAGATGGAAAGCTACACCCCGCTGGCTAACTTATCACCGCGAAGTGCTGAAAAGAACCGAGTTACCATTATTGACTCTTTACTTTCCGAAGAGGCAGTGATGGGCTTTGAATACGGTTACGCATCTTCCGACCCCGATACTTTAGTTATATGGGAAGGTCAGTTCGGCGATTTTGCCAACGGCGCGCAAGTCGTAATCGATCAGTTTATTACTTCCGGCGAAGCTAAGTGGGGCCGCCTGTGCGGACTGGTGTTATTCCTACCACACGGCTATGAAGGCCAGGGGCCGGAGCACTCTTCCGCCCGACTTGAGCGATTTATGCAGATGTGTTCGCATAATAATATTCAAGTTTGCATACCATCAACCCCAGCACAAATGTTTCACCTAATCAGCCGTCAGATGATGCGCCCGTATCGCAAGCCATTGGTAGTAATGACACCTAAAAGCATGCTCAGAAACAAAGCCTCCAGTTCCCCCATGTGGGCGCTTAGCGAAGGTGGCTTCCAGTTGGTCATTGATGATCGTGATTACACCGATAAAGAAAGCGCAAAACCTAAGTTTAAACAAGGCGTAAAACGCGTGGTTCTGTGTTCTGGCAAAGTCTATTACGACCTGCACGAAAAGCGGGAAGATGCTGATATAGAAGATATTGCCCTGGTGCGAATCGAGCAACTCTACCCTTTTCCGCAGGCGAAAGTTGTCGAAACATTGTCTCGCTACCCTAATGCAAAAGAAGTTATATGGTGCCAGGAAGAACCCGAAAACCAGGGTGCTTGGTACCAAATTAGGCACCATCTTGAGGCCTGTATTTCGGCACCACATACATTGTCTTATATCGGTCGCCAAACTTCACCATCACCTGCGGTTGGATATTTTTCCGTGCATCTGCAGGAACAACAACTGTTAGTTAACCAAGCACTCGATATCGAGTCATCTTAACCTTACTTAATATCAGGTAATTCAGGCATGAGTATAGAAATCAAAGTTCCCGTCCTCCCAGAATCCGTGGCCGATGCCACAATTGCCAGCTGGCACCGGAAACCGGGTGAAACCATTTTCAGAGATGAAAATATTGTTGACCTTGAAACCGATAAAGTCGTACTTGAGGTACCGTCCCCGGTGGATGGCACCATTATCGAAATACGCGAAGTCGAAGGTGAAACGGTGGTTTCCGGTCAGGTGATTGCTATCATCGAAGAAGACGAAGTCGAGGCTGCACCCGTTGCTGTTGCTGCTGATACTGCTACTGATTCCACGACACCGGCTGAAGCAGGAAAACCTGCCAATACAGAAAAACTGGCGCCTTCAGTGCGACGCATGGTCAGCGAAGAGAACCTAGATGCCAAAGACATCAAAGGCAGCGGTCGCGGACAGCGAATTACCAAAAAAGATGTGCTTGAATTCATCAGTGGTGGCGGTTCCCGGCATCAGGAGCGGGTAAAAATGACCCGCTTACGCAGTCGCATTGCCGAGCGCATGAAAGAGGCACAAAACACTGCCGCTATTCTGACTTCATTCAATGAAGTCGATCTCAAAGCGGTGATGGATTTGCGTAAAAAGTATAAAGAACAGTTCATCGAAACCCACGGGGTCAAGCTGGGACTGATGTCATTTTTTGTAAAAGCCAGCTGCGAAGCTCTGAAAAAACACCCAATAGTTAACGCGTCTCTGGATGGCAATGAGATTGTCTATCACAACTATATGGATATTGGCATTGCGGTTTCAACCGATCGTGGCCTAATGGTACCGGTTCTGCGCAATGCTGAAAACATGAGCCTTGCGCAAATCGAGTTAAGTATTGCCGAGTATGCTCGCCGCGCACGCGATGGCAGCATCAGCTTGGAAGACATTCAAGGTGGAACTTTTAGCATAACCAATGGTGGTGTTTTCGGTTCGTTGGTATCAACGCCGCTGCTCAACCCGCCGCAAAGTGCCATTTTGGGAATGCATACCATTAAAGAACGGCCTGTGGTAGTTAATGGTGACATTGTCGCTCGGCCAATGATGTTTACTGCCCTCAGCTACGACCATCGTATTATCGATGGCAAAGAAGCTGTGCAGTATCTGGTTACAATTAAGAATGCACTTGAAGATCCCGCCCGCCTGCTTTTGGGCCTTTAAGGAATAAGTGAGAAAATCATGACAGATAAATTTGACTTAATCGTTATCGGCGCCGGCCCTGCGGGTTATGTTGCGGCCATTCATGCCGCCCAACTCGGCCTAAAAACTGCCTGTATCGATAAATCCATTGGCAAAGACGGAAAAGCCGCACCGGGCGGTACCTGTCTGAATGTCGGCTGTATTCCATCCAAAGCTCTGCTTGATTCAAGCAAGCACTATGATCATCTGCAACACACTTATGCTGAACATGGCATAAGTGCAGATAATGTAAGCATGGATGTGGCAACCATGATTGGTCGTAAAGATAAAATTGTTAAGCAGTTAACCGGTGGTATTTCACAGTTGTTCAAAGCCAATAAAGTTACTTTTTTCCACGCTACAGCAACCCTAGAGAAAGACCA
>QIKG01000133.1 GCA_003232965.1 Oceanospirillales bacterium | reverse complement strand
CAATCACATAACTGCGTTTTGCGGCGAGCTTGTCCGGTGTGGTAACCCGCAAGGCAACCAGAATAATGGTAGCTACAGGAACTTCAAAAACCAACCCGAAGGCAAGAAAAAGCGTGAGCACAAAATCTAGATAACGGGAAATATCGGTCATCACCGAAACCCCCTCCGGCGCCACTCTGGCAAAAAAACCGAACATTATTGGAAACACCACGCACAGCCGGCGTAAAATAATAATGTCGCTGAGAACAGTAATGGCCGGGTAATGTGTTTTTCTTTCTGGTATAAACCAGGCGCAACAAAAGCCCAGAGCTGATAAATAATAACCGGAATTGATATCAGCAAAGCCAGCATTAGGGTTAGCTTGAACGGTGCCAAAAAGGGTGATGCAACATCAATGGCTACCATCTGCGAGCCTTCAGGCTGATGCGCAAGCAAGGGTTCGGACAGTATCGTGTAAAGCTCGCCCGAAAACGGTAGCAACACAACCAACACCACAAGGACGGCCAAGGAGGCTTTTAACAGGCGCGCCCGTAACTCGACAAGATGTCCTACAAAGGTCATTTCTACTGCCTCCTCAGCTTGGTTCTGCGGGTCTTGCGCTGGTTCAGTCATTGTCGATCGCAGGAGTGTCGGCTATCGACTTGCTGGGCGATGGCTTAGTCTTTTCAGTGGCAGGCTTTTCATCGGTGGATTTAGGTTCGAGTTCTTTAGGTATTGATGAAATTTCAGCCTCAAGCGTCTTTTTTAAATCTTCCCCAGCGCTTTTGGTTTGTTCCCGCACCTGGCTGAGGGCTTTACGCAATTCATCGGCATCCAGCTCGGCTTCAATCGACTGTTTTACACTGCCCCAGGCGCTGCGAGCTTTACGCAGGTATAGCCCCAGGGTGCGGACGACACGCGGTAAACGCTCGGGCCCCAAGACTATCAGCCCGATCAGCATTAATAGGGCGAGTTCGGTAAAGCCGATATCAAACATGAGAACTGCGGCTCCTGTTTATTTTTCGTCTTTAGGATCTGCCACAGTGCGCTCCTGAACGGAATCAGCACTGTCGAGCTTGTCGGCTTTGAGTTGCTCGCTGGGTTGTTCCTCTTCATCTTCTTTGCCAGCCATGCCTTCACGGAAGCCTTTAATTGCGCCGCCCAAATCGCTACCGGCATTGCGTAAGCGTTTGGTGCCAAATATTACCAGTACGATAACCAATAAAATTAATAATTGCCAGACACTGATACCACCCATGTTTTTTCTCCAATAATTAGGTGTTTGATTACACTGCTACATTATCGCCCAAGTTTATCGCAGCTGTCAGGCTGCGTCATGGGAAATACGGGATATTGTTGTGTAAATAGAGGTAAAGCGTAGTATTCGCAGTCTCTGTGGGTAAATTTATCCGGCTTTAAAGCGAATATTAAAACCACCAACAAGCAAAAGCACCAATGCCATCAGCAAGATAGAGAGCGGATTTAAAACCGGAATAGGTACCGCGCGGACATGAGTCGGTAGAGCGATTGCTGTGCAACCCATTGGGCCGGTGATGGCGAGGCTTTCAAAGCCGATTACAGGTGATTCGGCAATTGCTGTTGCCTGGCCGGTAGTGGGGTCAATTTTAATGATCTGCGAGGGAAAGTCTGTATTGTTTTGATCGATATTGAAACGGTCAGTTATTGCCCAGAGTTGCCCTTCTGCATCAAAGGCAAGCCCACCGTTTCTATAGAGTTTTACCTGGGTTCCTAATGGGCCGACCAATGTTGCTTTGCCGGTGCTTGCATTTATTTCGTAAAGACTAGGGGTCAGTAACTGGTCAGCGACTCTGCCAGGACTCAAGCCATAAACTTTGTTACCCCAGGCTGCCAAAGCGGTAATTGAGACATTTAGGGTAGCACCAGCGCCTATAATTGTAGCGTTACCAGCCTTTGTGTCGAGTTGATAAAGCGAATTTTCATCATCTGAAGATAGCAGTAAAGCACCATCACAGGTGAATGTCATACCGAAGTCATAGACTTGACCACCAACAAGTCTCATATTAAACGGGTTGCCAGCAACTGATGTACCAATTCCAGTTTCTGTATCAATTGTAATTAGCGTTTCATCTGCATCATCGGCACCATAAAGAATGTTGTCTGGGCCAAAGGCAAGCCCCTCGATATCTGAAGACTGTCTTTCAAAAAGTCTAACTTTATTCAGGCGGGTCGCGTCACCAGTTGCAAGATCAATTCTATGTAGGCTGTCTGAAGTGGCTGCATCGATACCATTAGAGTTAACGGAATAGGCAAACGGCGCAGCCGCTGCCGACCCCGCTGAAAGACTCAGCAACAGTGTTAATAATAAATTACGCACGACTTCGTTGGTACTCCCTGTAACGGTACTTGCAGAGATTCTTATATTGCATTGATACTTGCGGGCTAGTTTATCAGAAAAAACTACAAAAAACATGATGTTAGGTGGATTAATTCGGTTTATTTCCGATCAGGTCGGTGATTGTTGTATGGGCGCTACAAAAAATAGTGACTCAAATCGATAGTTGATTTCAGTAGGCAGTACCTGCTAAGTAGAAAAACAAAGAAGATATTTCAGATTCGATTATACTAGCCAGCCTGACTGCCTGTTAAACACTTGGGTTGTTGTATTTAAGCAACGAGAGAATAAATTTTGCCAAAACCTGCTGAAATCGATCAAATTCCCAATAAATCAAGAAAAAATCAGTCCGCAAGCAATGCAGTTGTGTTGGTGAACCTGGGTACACCGGCGCAATTGGATAAAAAATCAGTGCGTAAATTTCTGGCAGAATTTCTTTCCGA